>JAIEFH010000139.1 GCA_029067025.1 Oscillospiraceae bacterium
AGCTCCCGGCGGACGCGGCTGTCAAAGGTTTCGGGCAGGGGAGGGCGGCGGAGCTTGACGGATTTATTCAGTTCACAGCCGTCAGTGCCCTGGAATTCGGCCAGGTCTTTCATGCGGAAGAGCCTGCGGCTGTCCATGTCCACCATGACCCACTGGGAGGTGCCCTGGCCGATGGGGGTTTCGTCCCGGAAGAGGTCGAAGTCCCGGTAGGAGGACGCGCCGGAGGCCCCCCGGTGCCAGGTTTTGACGGTGACGGGGTCGTTCCAGCGCAGGGGGGCGTCCAGCTCCAGCCAGGTGCGGGTGACCATCCAAAGGCAGTTGTATTTTGCCAGGATCTGGGGCCCGGACACGTTCAGGGCCAGGGCGGCCTGGGTGGCGGCCTCCTGGAGGTAGCCCAGCAGGGCGGAGGGGCGGCACTGGTTGAACAGGTCCACGTCCCGGGAGTCCACCCGGAGGTTCATCTCATAAAATGTGCTCACGGTTTAGTCCTTCTTTCCGGGGATGGTGAGGGTGTCCCGGGCGCACAGGGCGTCCAGGTCGTCGGGGGCGGCGGCGGGCAGCCGCAGGGTGGCCCCGCAGCGGGCGCACACCAGGTCGATGGTGGAGTAGCCCACCTTGACGCCGTAGTCCGTGGAGCCGCAGGCGCAGCTCACGCCGCCCCGCTGGGCGATGTCCTTCAGCTCGGCCAGCGCCTCGCCCATGACCACTTCATTTAAAAAGGCGCCCCGGCTTTCGGTCTGGTCGTCCATGCGGAGCTTGTCCACGGCGGCTTCCAGCTTTTCCATGGCGCGGAACACCTGATCCTCCTCGCCCACGTAACAGCAGCCCAGCCCGGACGCGGGGCAGGACAGGGCCAGCAGCTTTTGATGGAGCAGGGCGTCATTGGCGCACACGGCGGTGTGGTCCTTGGCGCAGAACAGGCAGGGCACGGTGATCTCGCAGCGGTCGCCCTTCTGGCGGAAGGACAGCTCCGACTTGCCGCAGGGGCAGGGCAGGGAACTGTCGCCGGCGGCGAGCTGGAAGGCGGAGCGCTGGGCGATGACGGCGTTTCCGCAGACGGGGCAGATATATCCGATGGAGCGGGTTTCCTCTGGCATGGGCGATACCTCACAATCTATGTCATGTTTCGCTCCCGCCCAACGGGCGGGAGCGAAATCAGCGCCACATATTATATCACCATCCTTCCCGTTTTTCCAGTGACAGAGCTGTTTTATTTGTCAAATCTTTCTGGGCGCATGAATTTTTTCCTTTTGGCGCAGACTAGGAACAAATCACGCCAAAGGTAATTGCGTCATACCCCGCCCGTAGGGCGGGGTATGACGGATAACAAATTACGCCAAAGGAGTCAGTTCCATGGAAAATCAAAAGCTGGGGCGGCAGACCTTCCAGCCGGGGTCGCCCCCCGTTATCATCGGCCACGGCTCCGCCGCCGGCAAAAAAGAGACCGAAGGCCCTCTGGGGCGGCATTTCGACCACACCAGCAAGGATGACACCTTCGGCTGCGAGACCTGGGAGAAATCCGAGTCGGCCATGCAGCAGCTTGCCCTGGATTCGGCGCTGAAGCGGGCGGGTCTGCACACGCCGGATCTGGATTTGATGCTGGCGGGGGATCTTCTGAACCAGTGCATCGGCTCGGGCTACGCCGCCCGCACCGCCGCCGTGCCCTTTTTCGGTCTGTACGGGGCCTGCTCCACCATGGGGGAGAGCCTGGCGCTGGCCACCCTGCTGCTCAGCGGCGGACACGGGAGGTACGCCGCCGCCGTCACCTCCTCCCACTTCTGCTCGGCGGAGCGGCAGTACCGCACCCCCCTGGAGTACGGCAGCCAGCGCACCCCCACCGCCCAGTGGACGGCCACCGCCGCCGGGGCGGTCATCGTGACCAATGACATTCGGCCCGGCCCCCGGGTGGCCCGGGTGACGGTGGGCAAGGTGGTGGACAAGGGCATCAAGGACGCCAATAACATGGGCGCGGCCATGGCCCCCGCCGCCTACGAGACGCTGAAGGCCCACTTCGAGGACACCGGCCTGGAGCCCGGTTATTACGACCTGATCGTCACCGGCGACCTGGGCCAGCTGGGCCACGAGATCGTATCCGATTTCTTCTCCAAGGACGGCGTGCCCCTATCAAATTATAACGACTGCGGCCTGCTGCTCTTTGACCGGCAGGAGCAGGACGTCCACGCCGGGGCGTCGGGGTGCGGATGCTCGGCGTCGGTGCTGTGCGGCTATCTGCTGCCGGGGCTGCTGGCGGGGCGGTGGAACCGCATCCTGTTCTGCCCCACCGGGGCGCTCCACTCCCCCACCGCCACCATGCAGGGGGAGTCCATCCCCGGCATCTGCCACGCCATCGCGCTGGAAGGAGGGAAATAATGGACTATCTGAAAGCGTTTGTGGTGGGAGGGCTGTTCTGCATCATCGGCCAGCTCCTCATCGACAAGACCAAGCTCACCCCCGCCCGCATCCTGGTGGCCTATGTGGTGTCCGGGGTGATCCTGGGGGCGGTAGGTGTGTATAAGCCCCTGGCCGAGTGGGCCGGGGCGGGGGCCACGGTGCCCCTCACCGGCTTTGGCTACAGCCTGGCGAAAGGCGTCAAGAAGATGGTGGAGGAAAAGGGCCTGCTGGGCGCGATCACCGGCGGCGTTACCAGCACCGCGGGGGGCATCGCCGCCGCCATCTTCCTGGGCGTGGTAGTGGCCTTTATCTTCAAACCGAAACCGAAAAGCTGAAAAAAGCGTCCCCGGCGTTTCCTGCCGGGGACGCTTTTTTCGGAAGAGACTTCCATTTTTGCCTCAGATGTACTATAATGTCGGCGAATACCCCGTGAAACGCGGCGGCGGACATAAGGAGGCTATCATGGCAATCGAACGAGTGAGAGAATATTTCAAGCGGTACGGCATGGCGGACCGCGTGCGGGAATTCGACGTATCCAGCGCCACGGTGGAGCTGGCCGCCCAGGCGCTGAACTGCGAGCCCTGCCGGATCGCGAAGACGCTGTCCTTTCTGGTGGACGGCCGCGCCATCCTGATCGTCGCGGCGGGCGACGCCAAGATCGACAACCCCAAATACAAAGCCCAATTCGGCACGAAAGCGAAAATGCTGGCCCCCGACGAGGTGGAGGCGCTGGTGGGCCACGCGGTGGGCGGTGTGTGTCCCTTCGGGATCAACGAGGGCGTGACGGTCTATCTTGACGAGTCGCTGAAGCGGTTTGAGACGGTGTTCCCCGCCTGCGGCAGCGGCAGCAGCGCCATCGAGCTGTCCATCCCGGAGTTGGAGCGGTATTCCGGCTATACGTCCTGGCTGGACGTGTGCAAGGGCTGGGGCGAATGACGCCGCCTGCCGCGCCTGGTGTGACAATAAAAACAGGCCCCCGGCTGTGCCGGGGGCCTGCGCTCATTGTTACAGGTTATCCTTGAAGAACTGCTCCAGGGAGGCGGCGTTGGCGTCCTCGTTGCCGCCCTCGATGGTGACGGTGACGGTCTCGCCCTGCTTGATGCCCAGCCCCATGAGGGCCATGAGCTTGACGGCCACGGCGGACTTGCCGTCAGCCTTGGCGATGGTGATGGTGCTGTCCAGCGCCTTGGCGGCCTTGACCAGCAGGCCGGCGGGGCGGGCGTGGATGCCCACGGGGTCGGTGATGGTGTAGGTGAACTGCTTCATGGTGGATCGTCCTTTCATTTTGTTGAGATTGCCCTGCTGTGGGGCGTTTTGAGTGCCAGCTTCTGTAGCATATCATAACATCTCTTGGCAGGGATATGCAAGCCCCTCAAGGGATTTTTTTCCGTTGGGCGCGAGAATATTCAGCGGGAACGCTTATTTTCTGCCCGACGGGGCAAACCCGCGCCGTGCCAAACAGGCCGCCGCTCATTCGGGCATTCCCGCCCGTTGGGCGGGAACGCCTATTTTCTGCCCGACAGGGCGAAGCCCAGCACCGTGCCGCACAGTCCGCCGATGATGTGGGTGAGCTGGGAGATGTTGTCGTCCACGAAGATGGCGTCCCACAGCTCGCCGCCCAGGTAGAAGATGGCCACCAGGATCAGGGTGGTGGGGATGGTGCCGTTGCGCACCCCGCCGAAGGAGGACAGCAGGATCATCATGAACACAATGCCGGAAGCGCCCAACAAGGCGGTTCCGGGGAAGAAGATGAACTGAACCAGCCCGGACACCAGCGCCGTAAACAGGATGGCCCACAGCACGTTCCAGCTTCCGAAGCGGTCCTCAAGGTTGGGGCCCAGCACCAGGATCAGCACCATGTTGCCGATGTAGTGGGGGTAGCCGCTGTGGCCCAGCACGTGGCCGAAGAAGCGGAACCAGGCCAGCGGGTCGGCCAGGGAGCACCGGTAGACGGAGAACAGACTGGCGTTGGCCCAGCCGTTGGTGAAGTGGTTGGCCACCAGAGCGATGAGCGAGATCAGCGCGAAGGTGAGGGCCACGGGGGCATTGTAGGAGATTTTCAGCGTGGGGCGGTTCATATCGTTTCGGGCCATATGGGTCACCTCGGTAAAAAATACTGCCAGCCGTGGAGGCGGCTGGCAGTATTATAACCGATTTGATTGGAAAATGGAAGGAAAATTTACTCGCCTTCAATGATGTCGTATTTTGCCTGGGGCAGTTCCTCAATTTCGCCGGGTTCCTCGGCGGGCATTGTCTCTTCGCTGTCCTCCACGGAGGGCTCCACCCGCGCGCCGTCAAAAACGGGTTCTGTTTTGCCGCCGGGGGCGGGGCCCTTCTGAACCTCGTCTGTCAGGGTACTCATGGACTGGGTGAACACCCGTACCCGGATCGCGTCGCCCTCCGGGTCCAGATGGGCCAGGGCGGCCAGGACGCTGTCAGGGATAGCGGCCTCGCCGCAGTACAGATCCACACCCAGGCAGTTGGCCGTCACGTCCACGCCGATGCCGCAGGCCAGCCCGGTGCCGTCCAGCGCCCGGGTGGCCGGCTCCATCAGGCCGTACAGGAACTCCATGGAATACTTCACCGTGGAGAATTGGAGCACAGCCCCGGGTCCGGCGGCCTCTTTGATCTCAGCCTCCAGCTCTGGCGTGCGGAAGCCGTCCACGATGGCCACGGCCAGCAGCTCGTCCCCCGCCAGCCACGCCCCGCCGTACCACTCGGGGTGTTCCTCCAGCCGGTAGGTGTGCAGCAGCGCGTCGTACCATTCCGCGGCCGCCTGAACCGCCACGTCCTGGGCGGGGGCGTAGAAGCCGTCGATTTCCTCAGCCCCCGGCTCTCCGCCCACATAGGCCCCGCCGGGGAGATCGATCCCATTGCCGCGCTCCGGCATGGGGATCGGTTCCTCTGCTCCTCCCGCCGAGGTCTTTAGATCCCCTTGGGTGGTTATGACGGTCTTCCCGCCCTCCACTAGGGTGTATTCATGCAGGCCGGGGCGCTGGATCAGCGTGCCGTCGGAGTCCGGGGCCGCTGCTGGGACATCGTCCAGGCTGTGGATGGAGTCAGAGCCGAGGCTCTGGGGGCGGGACATCCGATAGGCCGGATAGGCCGCGAGGATGAGCGCCGCGCAGGCGGCGCAGACCGCCCAAGCGTTCCATCGGAACCGGGGCTGTACCACATTGCAACCCGCCGCCAGCACGTAATCCTCATTCACCTCGCCGATCATATCCAAAAGCTCATAGTTTTTCACAGTTCAAATCCCTCCTGTTGAAGATGGACGCGCAGCTTCTGCCTCAGCCGGTGGAGCGTGGTGGTCACGTGGGTGCGGCTCATGCGGAAGCGCTTGGCAAGCTGCTCCACGCTGTCTAAGTACCAGTACCGCCGCAGGAACAGGTTCCGATCCCGTTCGGCCAGGCCCGTCAAAAAGCCGTCCAGCGCCGCCCGGAACGCCTGCCGGTCCAGCGCGCCCTCCGGGGTGTCAACCCCGGACACCACCTCGCTCAGCTCATCCAGGGCAAGCTGAACCTGCCCGCCGCCCCGCTTCTGGGCCGTTTCCGCCCGCCGGGCGCTGAGGGCCAGGTTGCGCGCGATCCGTCCAGCGTAGCTCTTCAGCGAGCGGGGCCGCTGGGGCGGGATGGTCTGCCAGCACTTCAGCCAGGTGTCGTTGACGCACTCCTCCGCCGCCCCCTGGTCGCCCAGGATGCCCCGGGCAATGGCGGCGCAGTACGCCCCATATTCCCGGCCGGCGGCCTCAATGGCGCCCTCGTCCCGGGCAAAAAACAGCGCGATGATCTTGTTGTCGTCCATGGTTAATCACTCCTAAGAAAGGCCCTTTCACCTATCAAGACGCGGTCTGGAGCGGGATGTCACAGGAGGGACGGAAAAAGTCCGGGGAGATTCCCCGGACTTTTTTCACACATCCCAGATGAGGGGCCCGCCCTCCCTGTCCACCAGGGGGCACAGCCCGGCGCCGTTGCCGGAGCAGACAAGCAGATACTGCACCCCGGTGGCGGTGTCCATCAGCACCACGCACTGGGGCTTGGTGAGGCCGTTGCCCTCCGAGAGGATTACTTGAAAACGCTCGTTCTTTGCCATGGTTATCCTTCCTTTCTTATGTGGAGCCGCACGCTGGCAAACACAAACAGCGCCATCGTTATCATCATGATAACACCGTTCAGCCGCACTGTCCAGTCCGGCAGGGGGAAAAGCGTCCTGCCTGCCGTCCACAACACCACCGACAGGGCCAGCACAATGAGGCTGGCAAGCTGTAATTTTTTCATGAAATATCCTCCTCTGGAATCAGCGCCGCCATATCGCGGGGCAGGGGCGCGGAAAAGGCAAGCCGCTCCCCGGTGATGGGGTGGCCCAGCTCCAGCCACGCCGAGTGAAGGGCGGGGCGGCCAATCAGCGCCCGATCCTCTGTCCCGTACAGGAAGTCCCCAGTGAGGGGGCAGCCGAGATGGGCCATGTGGACGCGGATCTGGTGGGTGCGGCCGGTTTCCAGTTGGAGGCACACCAGCGTCCGGGAGCCCCACCAGCGCAGGATCTGATAATGGGTGCGGGCAGGCTTGCCGTCAGGCCGCACCTCCCGGGCTGTCAGCGAACCGTCCACCGGGCCGATGGGGGTGTCCACTGTCCCAGCGGGTTCGGGGGGCGCTCCATCGCACACCGCCAGATACACCCGCCGGAAATCCCCGGTGTGGAGCTGATTTTTCAGCTTTTCCTGGGCGTGGGCGTGCTTGGCGATGACTACCAGTCCCGAGGTGCCCTTGTCCAGCCGGTGGACGGGGTGGAAGTCCGACCCGTCCCCTGTCTGGGCGTAGTGCCACATTAAATAATTGCCTAAGGTGTCGTTGAAGTGGCCGTGGCCGGGATGGACCAGCACCCCTGGGGCCTTGTTGACCACGATCAGGTCGGCATCCTCGTACACGATGTCCAGCGGGCCCTCCGCCGGGACGACCCCGGACGTGGGGGACGGGTCAGTCAGCCGGACAGCCAGGGTCTGGCCCTCGCGCACCTGGACACGGACATGTACCCGCGCGCCGTCCAGGGTGATGCCGTCCTCCAGCCACTTCACCCGCCGCAGCACGGTGCCGGACAAGCCCAGGGTGCGGCGCAGGAGGGTGTTCACCTCCTGGCCGTCCTGTGCCTGGGTAACGATAAGCTCCAACCGGCGCGGCGGCAGCTGGGACATAAACGCCCCCTCCTGTTCCCGAATTTATTTTTTGCGCTTCATCAAAATTGCGCCGCCGATGCAGCACAGAAGGATGGCGGCCACCGCCGCGATGGTTTCCATTTCCATAACAATTTTCCCCCTCTCACAGCTTTTTGGATAGGTAGATGCTGGCCAGCAGCCAGGCGAGGGAATACACCACGATCACAGCCAGGATTGCCAGGGCGGCCCCCTGGCTCACCGCCACCAGCACGAACATGGAAGCGGCGGCGGCAAAAAAGGTAAAGATACCGGCGAACTGGAAAGCCTGGGCAATGATGGTTCTCTCCCGCTCATCCTGTTCCTGGATCTTGGCCCTTTTCCGGGCCTCTGGATGGGTGAGTAGGTAGTGCGACCGCACGATCAGGAACACGGAGCCGATGGAGATACCAATGGCCCCGCCCAGGTAGAAGCCCCGGGCGTAGTCGGACAGCGTGTCACTGCCGTCGATCAGCAAAAAATAGCAGACAATGCCGGTGATCCCCACCGCCAGCAGGCCGAAGCCGGTCAGACGGCGGCGGCGCAGGGAGCGGTCATAATCCGAGGGGTCAAAAATACGCGTCAGCATGGCGGTAAAACCTCCTCAGTTGGCGTCTTCACGGCCCAGCAGCCGGTGCTTGAACGTACAGAAGCGGTCGAACAGATGCCGGGTCTTGGGGGAGCCGTACAGCAGGCCGATGAACGCCAGCCCGCAGCCGGCGCCGCAGATAAAATGGGCCGCGGTGGCCATGGGGCCGGCCAGCTCCAGCACATTGCGGATGAAAACGCCGATCCACAGCAGGGTGACGCCGATGAAAAAAGCGGGGTTCACATGAAAATTATAGTTGCGCTTCATAATTCTTCCTCCTCAAACAAGAAAATGTCCTCAATGGTCGTCTCAAAGTATTTGGCGATCTTGTAGGCCAGCAGGAGGGAGGCGTTATAGCGCCCGCTCTCCAGCGAGATGATGGTCTGCCGGGTGACAGCCACCGCCTCCGCCAGCTCCGCCTGGGAAATGCGCCGCTCCTTCCGCAGGGCGGCGATGCGGTTTTCCATGTCATTTCTCCTTATCATACAAACGGTTTGTTCCATATCATCCCTCCTCTGACGACTTCCGGCACTGGTTGAGACATACTGCGGAGGCGCAGAAACTCGTCGCGGCGGTTGACCACGCTCTGTCGTGGCCAAGGGCAATCGCCCACACCAGACAGCCGATCCCGACCGCGAACATCGCCCCGCCCAGCAGTTTTCTGGACTTCATGGTCTGTTCCTCCTTCGGGTTGAAATGTAAAGTTCGCTTTACGAGAAAAGTATAGCACGCTTTACATATGGTGTCAAGTGTATTTTACATTTTTGAGAAAGAATTTTTTTGGAAGTTTCACGTGAAACATATGTTCTATGTCGATGAGTGCTCCGGGGATAAAAAGCGCCCGGACTTTGCCCGGGCGCGCGCGATTGGTTCTTATTCCGCGGAAATCATATAGTAGTAGACGGGCTGTCCCCCGGACAGCAGAGTGATCTCGGCGTTGGGGCACTGCTTCTGGAAGATGGCCAGGGCTTCGCCAGCCTGTTCCTCCGTCACGTCCTCGCCGTAGAAGATGCTGATGAACTCAGCGCTCTGCTGGCTGTCGGCCTGGGCCAGACGCTCCAGCAGGGAGCCGATGGCCCGGTCCGTGCCGAAGAGCTGTCCGTCCGCCAGGGCCATGTAGTCCCCCTCGTGGATCTCAAAGCCGTCGAAGTCGGAGTCCCGGGCGGCGTAGGTGATCTCGGAGGTGCGCACGTTCTTGCGGGCCTCCTCCATGGCGGCGGCGTTGGCCTCGGTGTCCGCCTCGGGGTCCAGCACCAGCATGGCGGAGATGCCCTGGGGCACGGTGCGGGTGGGAACCACCACGATCTCCTTGCCCTCAATGAGACCCACGCACTGCTGGGCGGCCATAATGATGTTCTTGTTGTTGGGCAGGACGAATACCACCTCGGCGGGGGTGCGGGCAATCTCCCGCAGAATATCCTCGGTGGAGGGGTTCATGGTCTGGCCGCCGGAGATGACGCCGTCCACGCCCAGGTCCTTGAACACGGAGGCCATGCCGTCGCCGGCGCTGACCGCCACCACGCCGAATTTCTTCTCCGGGGCGGCGATGGCGTTTTCGTCCTCTTTGGCCTCCTGGGCCTCCAGCTCCGCCTCGATCTGTTCCAAATCGTCGGTGCTCTGGGGCTTCTTGCCCGCCGCCATGTCTTCGTACTGGGTGCGCATATTCTCGATCTTGGCCAGCTCCAGGGTGCCGTACTTCTGGGCCTCGCTTAGCGCCGCGCCGGGGATGTCGGTGTGGACGTGAACCTTGAAGGCCTCGTCGTCCTCGCCGATGACCAGGCTGTCGCCGATGCTGTTCAGATAGGCGCGGAAGGGCTCGATGGACTTGTTGGAGGTCTTACGCACGATGAACACCGTGTCAAAGGTGAAGGTGATCTCCTCGTCGGTGAGGGCGGCGAAGTCGGCGGACTCCTTCACGGGCAGGGAGTCGTTGTCCTCCTCGGGGGCGGGCACGCCCCGCAGCTCGTCCAGCATACCCTGGAGGATGCACAAAAAGCCCTTGCCGCCCGCGTCCACCACGCCCGCTTTTTTCAGCACCGGGTTCTGGTTGATGGTGTTGGCCAGCGCCACGTGGCCCTCCTTGATAGCGGCCTCCAGGACGGCGTCCACGCTGTTCTGCTTCGCGGCGGTCTCGGCGGCCTTGGCGGCGGCCAGCCGGGACACGGTGAGGATGGTGCCCTCGGCGGGCTTCATTACCGCCTTGTAGGCGGCGGACACGCCCTCGTTCAGCGCGGCGGCGAACACCACGCCGTCCGCCTCGTCCTTCTCCTTCAGCGCCTTGGAGATGCCCCGGAACAGCAGGGACAGGATGACACCGGAATTGCCCCGGGCGCCCCGCAGCAGGGCGGAGGCGTTGATGGAAGCGGCCTGGCCGATGGACTGGGCAGGCTTTTTCTTCGCCTCGGCGGCGGCGGTGCCGATGGTCAGGGACATATTGGTGCCGGTGTCCCCGTCGGGGACAGGGAATACGTTCAGATCGTTGATGGCCTGTTTCTGTGTGTTGATGGAGGCGGAGCCATGGATCACCATGCGCTGGAACAGCGCGCCGTCAATGATGTCTATCATGTTCGGATAATCCTCTCTTTCTGGGCCGGGTTCAACCGATCACCATAGAATCGACGCAGACGTTCACGCTGCGCACCTCCACCCCGGTGAGGCGGTGGACATTGTACTTCACTTCGTTCTGGATGGACTCACCCACCGCCACCAGGTTCACCCCGTTGTCCACGATGATGTGGAGGTCGATGGAGATGGACTGGTCGTCGTTGTAGTGGATCTTTACGCCCTTGGACATGGATTCCCGGCGGAGCAGGTGCACCAGCCCGTCGGTGCGGGAGCGGAACGCCATGCCCTTCACCCCGTAGCAGCTGGTGGCCACCGCGCCGGTCAGGTTGGAGTACACGTCGCTGGTAACCCGGACGAGACCCTTTTCAGTTTGTATTTTCATGGGAACCTTCCTTTCTTCGCACGCAAGAGGGTTGCCTTTCCAATTTCATTCACCTTATATTGTATTCTATTTTGTGAGAAAATACAAGCCCGTTTTGCCGCCAAAAAATTCGGGGTGATTCGGGGGCTTTTGGGCTTTCTGAACAGGGGATCGGGCAAAAAAAGCCCCGGACAGCCGTCCGGGGCGGGTCGGGCAATGTGAACTTTCATGGGAAAAGGTTCAGCGTGTCATAGAGTTCGGCCAGCCGCTCCTCTCTAAAGCTGCCGCCGGTCAAGACCTGATACTGGATGCCGTCCTGCACAAAAGTGGCGACGCACTGGATGTCCTCAGCATCCGGGTTCTTCGGATCTGCCGGAGCGGTGAACAGCGCGATCTCGGCCTGGCAGCCGTTGGCCATGGAATACGGATCGAGCAGCTCCAGTTGGGCGCTGGCCTCGGATTCGGATTCGTAGAACATGGCCCACCTGGCTGATCCAGTGGCATCGCCAGAGTAATATTCCGTATAGATGTGCAGCCAGGCCCAGGGGGCGGTGCCGGACGTAGTCACTCTCACAGCGGTCAACTTGTCTCGGGTACATTCGAGAAATACCTGGAACTTCCCGTCCCCGTCACTGAGTGTGTTCGGGAGGTAGCAGGGGATATCCTCGCCGATAAAGGCGCGAACCTCCGCCCAGGTGTCGAACCGCTGCTCGACAATGCCGGCGTCCCAGCCGTCCTCGACAGCGGCGAGGAGGGCGGGGTTGAAGCTGTCGATGGGGTAGCGAATGGGTTCGTAGCTGACGTGGTATCTGGCCTCGCCGTCCTCCGTGGTGAAGGACTCCGCCTGGACGGGTGTAAAGCGGCTGAGGAAGTCCGCCACCGCCTCCGGGTTGGCGGCGGCGAAGGCTGTCCCCAGCAGGGCCAGGCACAGGCAAGCGGCGATGAGACCGGTGCGGACGGTCTTCGGCATACGGCGTTTAGCCGGGGCCTGGATGTCGGCCTCCTCGATGAGGTCGGGGCTGACGGTGTTCATCAGGTTCAAGACCTGCTCTTTTTTCACAGGAAACCCTCCTTTTGCAGATAATCGCGCAGCTTGTTCCGGGTGCGGAACAGCACGCTTTTGGTTTTGCTCACGCTCCAGCCCAGGCGGCGGGCGGCGTCCTCCACCGGGTCGGCGTACCAGTAGCGGCGGAGGAAGGCGACGCGCGCGTCCTTTGGCTGGGCGCGGAGGAAGCGGTCGACGGCCTGGGCCAGGGCGTTGTATTCTGCCGCCCCGGATGGGTCGCTCCCCGGGGGCAGGCAGGAGGCCAGCTCCAGGGCGGTTTCGTCCACGGTGGGCGGGCGGCGGCTGTTCTCCCGGCCCATGGCCAGGGCCCGGTTGCGGACGATGGCGGCCAGCCAGCCCTTGAACCGCTCCGGCCGCGCCGGGGGGATGGCCCGCCACACCGCCAGCCAGCAGTCGTTCAGACACTCGTCCACGTCCCGGGGGTCGGCCAGGAGCCGGGCGGCGATTGTCCGGCAGTAGGGGCCGTATTGGGCGGTCAGCGCGGGGACGGCCTCCTCCGAGCGGGCGAGGAACAGTTCCACCAGTTCCTGGTCTGTCATGGCGTTCACTTCCTTTGCGGCACACTTGAAAACCGGTTTCTGTCTATATAGAGTACCCTTTTGGGCGGTCGGTTGCAAATTTTCTGCAAAAAATTCCCCCGCCGGATGGGCGGGGGAATGGGGAAAACTTAATTCATCAGGGAGCACACCAGCTCGGTGTAGGCGGCGGGGTCGTCGATGGGCAGGCCGGCGATGAGCAGGGCCTGGTGGTACAGCACCTCCACGTACTTGGCGGCGCGGTCGCGGTCTTCATTGTCCAGGGCGGACTTGAGGGCGGCGAAGGGTGCGGAGGACGGGTTCAGCTCCAGCACCCGCTGGGCTTTCATGGCGCCCATGGGGGAGCTGCCCTCCATCTTGGCAAAGTACTTCTCCATCTCCAGGGACATGGGGCCGTCGGCGGTCATGCACACGGGGGCGGTTTTCAGGATCTTGGAGACGCGGGCCTCGTGGATGCGGTCGCCCAGGGTCTCTTTCACGAAGTCCAGGACGGGCTTGGCGTCCTCGGCCTGCTTCTCCTGCTCCGCCTTCTCCTCGTCGGTCTCAGGCAGGGCGTCCGGGTCGGAGACGGATTTCAGCTTCTTGCCGGATACCTCCGCCAGGGCGTTTATGACGAATTCGTCCACCTCTTCCGTCAGGTAGAGGATTTCCCAGCCCTTGTCGGCGACCCGCTCCACCTGGGGCAGGCGGGCGGCCTGCTCAGTGGTGTCGGCGCAGACGTAGTAGATGAACTCCTGGCCCTCGCCCATGCGATCCACGTACTCGGCCAGGGAGGACAGCTTGGACTCCTTGGAGGTGGTGAACAGCAGCAGATCCTGGAGCAGCTCCTTCTTGGCGCCGTAGCCCTCCACCACGCTGTACTTGAGCTGGCGGCCAAAGGCGGCCCAGAACTTCTCGTACTTCTCCCGGTCATCCTTCATCAGCTTGACCAGCTCGTTCTTGATCTTCTTCTCCAGGGCGGTGGCGATGATCTTGAGCTGGCGGTTATGCTGGAGCATCTCCCGGGAGATGTTCAGCGAGAAGTCGGGGGAGTCCACCACGCCCTTGACAAAGCGGAAGCAGTCGGGGAGCAGGTCGGCGCACTTGTCCATGATGAGCACGCCGGAGGAGTAGAGCTGGAGGCCCTTCTCGTACTCCCGGGTGTAGAAGTCGTAGGGGGTGGCGGAGGGGACGAACAGCAGGGCCTTAAAGGTGACGGTGCCCTCGGAGGAGGTGGTGATGGTGGCCAGGGGGGACTGCCAGTCGCCGAATTTCTCCTGGTAGAACTGGTCATACTCCTCCTGCTTCACCTTGGAGCGGGGGCGCTGCCACAGGGGCACCATGGAGTTGATGGTTTTTTCCTCAATGACCGTCTCCCACTCGGGCTTGTAGTCGTCGCCGGCGTCGGCGGGCTTCTCCTTCTGGCGGTAGTCCTCCACCTCCATGCGGATGGGGTGGCGGATATAGTCGGAGTATTTTTTAATGAGGGACTGGAGGCGGGAAGTCTCCAAATACTCGCTGTAGTTCTCGTCCTCGGTGTCCGGCTTGAGGTGCATGACAACGTCGGTGCCGGGGGCGTCCTTTTCGCACTCGGTGACGGTATAGCCGTCCGCCCCGGAGGACTTCCAGCAGTGGGCGGTGTCCTCGCCGTGGCGGCGGGTGATGACGGTGACCTGGTCGGCCACCATGAAGGCGGAGTAGAAACCCACGCCGAACTGGCCGATGATGTCGGCGGCGTTGTCCTTCTCCATGTCCGCCTTGAATTGCAGGGAGCCGCTGCGGGCGATGGTGCCCAGGTTCTGCTCCAGCTCGTCCGCGCTCATGCCCACGCCATTGTCGGACACGGTGAGGGTGCGGGCCGCCTTGTCAGGAGTGACGGTGACGCGCAGATCGGAGCGCTTGGTTTTCACCGTATCGTCGGTGAGGGAGAGGTAGGCCAGCTTATCGATGGCGTCGCTGGCGTTGGAGATGATCTCCCGGAGGAAAATCTCCTTGTGGGTGTAGATGGAGTTGATCATCAGATCCATCAGACGCTTGGATTCCGCTTTGAACTGCTTCTTTGCCATGTTGTTTGCACCTCGTGTATAGGAAAATTTTTGAAAACGATGTTTTAGCACTCGATTAAGATGAGTGCTAACGGTATGATAATACAGTCGTTTGGATTTTGCAAGGGGTATCGCAGAAAATTCACAATTTTCCCGGAATATCTGGGGTGCGGCAGGGCAAAATATGGTTGGATAAGAGAAATAACGCGGGTGGAAGGGAAAGATGAAAGTTTTGGTTGCCTTTACTTGTCCAGAGTGCTATAATAGTGCGATGGGAAAAAGCCCCCGGACGCGTCCGGGCGGGCTGCCCGTTTGAAACAGATACATCTGAGGAAAAGTCTTTCCTTCTTACGAATAAAGCCGGTATAGCCGGGAATCAGAGGTGCTGATTTGAAAAAATATGTGATACACGGCGGCCGTCCGCTGTATGGTAAAGTGGAGATCAGCGGCGCGAAGAACGCCGCCGTTGGCATTATTCCCGCCGCCCTGCTGGTGGAGGGGCCCTGCCGCATTGAAAATATCCCCGCCATCAGCGACGTGGATATGCTTTTGAACATTTTAAAGGATTTGGGCGCTAATGTGCGCATGATTAACCGCACCACGGTGGAGGTGGACTGCACCGGGGCGCGGTGTATGACCGTGCCCTACGACGCGGGGCGGAAGCTGCGGGCCAGCTATTATCTGCTGGGCGCCATGCTGGGCCGGTTCGGCTGGGCGGAGGTGCCCCTGCCCGGCGGGTGCGACTTTGGCAGCCGCCCCATCGACCAGCACATCAAGGGGCTCACCGCCCTGGGGGCCGAGGTAAAGGTGGAAAAGGGCTATATGTGCGCCAAGGCCGAGGGCGGGCGCATGAAGGGCAGCCAGATCTACCTGGATGTGGCCAGCGTGGGGGCCACCATGAACCTGATGCTGGCCGCCGTGCTGGCAAAGGGCACCACCATCATTGAAAACACGGCGAAGGAGCCCCATATCGTCGATCTGGCCAACTTCCTCAACTCCATGGGGGCGGAGATCACCGGCGCGGGCACCGACGTCATCAAGATCCGCGGCGTGGACAAGCTGCGGGGCGGGGAGTATTCCATCATCCCCGACCAGATCGAGGCGGGCACCTATATGGCCGCCGTCACCGCTGCCGGGGGCGAGGTCCGCATCTGCAACGTTATTCCAAAGCATCTGGAGTGCATCACCGCCAAGCTGGTGGAGATGGGCGCCGAGGTGGAGGAGGAGGGGGACAGCATCATCGTCCGCCGCAGCGGCCCTCTCCAGCGCACCAACATCAAGACCATGTTCTACCCCGGCTTCCCCACCGATATGCATCCTCAGATCGCGGCGGTGCTGTGCTTGGCCCGGGGAACCAGCGTCATCACTGAGGGCGTGTGGGACAACCGCTACCGCTACACGGAGGAATTCCGCCGCCTGGGGGCCAAAATCCAGGTGGACGGCAAGATCGCCATCATCGAGGGCGTGGAGAAGCTCACCGGCGCGCCCATGGAGGCCTGCGACCTGCGGGCCGGGGCGGCGATGATCATCGCCGGGCTGGCCGCCCAGGGCACCAGCGAGATCTCCAACGTGAAGCACATCGAGCGGGGCTATGAGGACATCATCGGCAAGCTGTCCGGCATCGGCGCGGACATCCGGGCCGTGGAAGTGCCCGACCCGGAGCAGCGCAAAGTCAACGCCGTGAGCTGACCAAGACAAGAAACGCAACGCCGGAAAGGGCACAGTCCTTTCCGGCTTGTTCGTGATAAAGAGAGAACGATGGGGGATGAATATGCTGAGGGCAGCCACGCTGGCCAGCGGCTCATCGGGCAACTGCGCCGTGGTGAGCGACGGGCGGGTACATATTTTGATCGACGCGGGCATCTCCGCCCGGCGGATTACCCAGGGCCTGCGGGCGCTGGGGGTGGAGCCCCGGCACCTGGCCGGTATCCTCATCACCCACGAGCACGCCGACCACGTCAACGGCCTGGAGGTGCTGTGCAGGCAGATTGGAGCCCCGCTGTATACCGCCGAGCCCACCGCCTACGCCCTGTGCGGAAAATGGGGCGCCCTGACGGAGCGGGTCCGGGTGTTCGAGCCCGGACAGCGCTTCGCCGTCCAGGGACTGGAGATCGGCACCTTTGCCAACAGCCATGACTGCGCCTGCCCGGTGGGGTACTCCGTCACCAACGGCAAACGGAAGCTGGCGCTTTGCACCGATACGGGGGTTGTCACCGCCGAGGCCCGGGAGGGGGTCAGGGGAGCCCATACCCTCATCGGGGAGTTTAACTATGACCCGGATATGCTGCGCACAGGGCCCTATCCCACTTATTTAAAGGAGCGCATCCGGGGCGACCGGGGGCACCTGTCCAATGAGATGGGCGGGGAGCTGGCCGCCTGGGCGGCAGAGCAGGGGGCGATTCGGATCGTGCTGGCCCATCTGTCCCAGGAGAACAACCGCCCGGGGCTGGCGCTGGCGGCGGCGGAAAAGGCCCTGTCCGGGCTGGGGCTGCGCCCCGGCAAGGACGTGGAAGTGGTCGCCGCGCCAAGAGGAGAGCCAACAGGATGGATGGAGGTATGACATGGTAAACATTACCGTGATCTGTGTGGGCAAGCTGAAGGAGAAATTCTATGTGGAGGCCGCGGCGGAGTACGTCAAGCGGCTGAAGGGCTGCTGTAAGCTGGAGATCGTGGAGCTGGCAGAGCAGAAGCTGCCCAAAAACCCCTCCCTGGGCGAGATTCAGGCTGCCATGGAGAAGGAGGGGGACGCCATCCGCGCCAAGACCCCGCCCAACTCTACCGTGGTGGCCCTGGCCATCGAGGGGCGGCAGCGCTCCAGCGAGGAGCTGGCCCAGATGATCTCCACCTGGACCCACAACGCCGCCAAGCACCTGGTGTTCGTCATCGGCGGTTCTTACGGGCTGCACCCGTCCATCAAGGCGGGGGCCTGGGCCACGCTGTCCATGTCCCCCATGACCTTTCCCCACCACCTGGCCCGGGTGATGCTGCTGGAGCAGATCTACCGCGCGTTCAAAATCCAGGAGGGCTCGGATTACCACAAATAAGAACTTTTGCCCAATGGGCAATGGCCGGGTTCCATTGGGATATGGCTTATGGCTGACCAGTGAAGATAAGGGTGATGCCGTCATTCAACCTGCATTTTCGCAGGTCTTGAGCTGGAATGCTTCGCATTGTCCTGTCCGCTGCCAACTGCAGATATTCTTTTTGCGACAGATGTAATTTGGCTCTTATCAGAGAGGATACTCTTACGGGCAGGGAATACTCAGGTTTGATTTCAAGCTCCACGGCTTCATTCGGAGAGAAGCTGTCCCCGATGATCGAATATTGGGGCGGCACAGCTTCTACGCCGTTTCCCCTCAGAAACGCGATGTCCATAGCGTATCGTTTTGCGAGGGCTTCATCGTTTCTGTAAAAGCCGTCCAGCAGTTCCGCGGGGATCGACTGGGGGGAGACGCGGGAAAAAACCGCCGCGTTCCAGGTGGCACTGCAATGAATACATTTATAAATCAGCCAGACGTCCAGGTATCTCCGCTGAGCGTTGACTCGGAACTGTCCCGAACAGGTAAACTCCACCTTCTTGCCGCATTTTTTGCAGTATTTTAATATATGCGGCGGTGAGAGGACTTGTATTTCCCAGGTTTTTTTCTCCATGCCAGGTTTCCTCTTTCCTATCACATTTTTAATAAATAAATTGTAGCATTGCGGCATGGAAGAGGAAACCTAATACTCTTTTCACAAACAAACATAAGAATAGGGCTGGCACAGTTTGCAAACCATGCCAGCCCGTTTTAATCCGTGTGTTCTTTTTTAAACTGCCCGATGATCCTCTGAATACTTTTTACGGATAGAAAATATTTTTCAGCCAAATCCTGCGTATGGGCACCGGCAAGATAGTCCATATAAATATGCTCGTTCCGATCCTGCAGTTCTTGACGTGTTGAGGTTGCCGCTCCCCAGCTTTTCTTGTTATCGGAAATCTTGGGGATGTAGATGGACTCCCCATCAATGTATTCTTGGACTTTTTCCAGTAATTCGCGGGGCAGAATATGTGTTGCTTTTTTATAGCTCATTTTGCACTCCTATCGTCGTTCTACTTAACAGGAACAGCAAAGCTGATCGGCAACACTGATTTAGTTGTTTGCTGCGATAGCCTTGCTTACGCAGCGGTAGCGATGGGATTGAGCATAAATTCAAATCCTCCCTTCTCCGTGTGTATCGATTAATTTTAACACACGATGCGGCAATATAAAACCTCAAATTTATTTATGAAGAGAATTTGGGATTTCCTCAGTGAAGACTGATGATTTGGACCGCGGCGGCTATTGAGAAATGGGGATCGCTGTGATACAATATAGAATTACTGCAATAGCGGCCCCTCTTACGCCGCGAGGGGGGCGCGGAATCAGCTGGACGACGCGGGCATACCGATGAAAATAAAGGAGATGCAGAGCAATATGAAATTAGGAATCGTTGGTGATTTCCTCGACTCTATATCTCCACGCATCTCCATATAAACCGCTGAAACCCTGTAATATCAAGGGTTTTCGGCGCTGTTGGAAAAATGAAATCCAATGATTTTCTATATAGTTCCACGCCAAAATGGTGAAGGAATGGTACAGTAGAGAAAAATGGTACAGTAGAAATCAGAACACCGAATAAGAGATATACGCACTACTACAATGTCCCGATACATCACCCCCTGACGATTATTATTCATTCGTCAGGGGGTGTTTTTGCGTTTTGGGGCAAAAAGGAGAGGACAACCATGTCGCTGGAATTAGAGTACAGCGAGGCGAAAAAGGAGATCGAGAACGGTCAGTTTTTCACTCAGCCGAGCCTCTGCCAGCTGGTGGCTGACACCCTCAAGCCTTCCCAATTTGATTTGGTGGCCGACCTCACCTGCGGGAAGGGCAGCTTTTTCAACTTCTTTCCTGTGGAGGCCAGCCTCTATGGGTGTGAGATGGACGCCAAAGCCTGCAAGGTGGCCCGGTTCCTGTACCCGACCGCCAACATCACCCCCGGCGACATTCGTACTTACCAGCCGGAGGTGCGCTTCGACTACGCTGCGGCATTCCGAGAGTATCTTCCCGACCGTCCGCTGTTCACCGTCACCGGCTCTACCAGAACCTTTGCCCAGCGGCGGGCCCTGCGGAAAACACTGCGGGACAGCGGGAACGGCATACTGCTCTGCACCCAGCAGAGCCTTCCCTCCAGCGTCAACTTCGAGTACGTCAACAAAATTTTGATACCGGAGATGCACTACAATAACTCCGGCATGAGCCAATTCTATATGCGGTTTATCCGTTATACCTCTATGGAGTACAAGGACATTTATTTCCTCAACTACACCGGCAGCCTGGAGTCCAATCTGCTGCAAATGGTGATGGCAAAGGAGAAGATCAACCTGTTTATGAAAGGCCAGGACACCGACCTCGACCAGATCTATGAGAAGTTCGGGGTCGATTATAACCTGCTGGCCCTCCTGATGCGTCGGGAGCAGGACAAGGAAGGAAAGTTCCATATCCGCTGGGGCGAACAGAAAATTGCGTGATTGCCCCAACCACCGTACAAGGCCATGCTTTAGAGCGCCGGTTCAAACCGAACCGGCGCTCTTTTTTGCCTCTACAAACCATTTCCCATTTTCTTCATCAAACAGGAATGTCTCAGTTCCACAGATCAAGACTGTGTACCGCAGTCCTGTGTCACCTACCCTTGTCGAGGCGGCTCGACAAACATATTTCACCCTGTCAATTTCAAAAGTCTTTCTATCCTCAAAAGTGATTTTGTTGGGACGGGCTGATCCGTCTGGGCGATGGTCAACATTGACCGCAACATAGACTTTTCTTCGCTCGTTCATAGCAATAACCCTCCTATCTGGTCAACAGGCCGGTAGGCATTGTGACTGGGGTATGCGCTGGGGGCAGTTTTATATTCTGACACAAGATCCCGTTACGAATGCTGTTTTTTCCAAAGCGTGAACGTATGTATTCCACGCACTGGTCAAGCCGCTCCATTTTTTCAATCTGGTTCATATCTGTAAATAAGTCAATTTGTCTTGGCGTATCCTGTGAGAATAGCGGGGGTTAGCAGGGCGGCGTCACTGAGGAGGGTAATGATGTCCGGCAGCATCTGGTAGGCATTGTCTACCTCTGCGAACCGGGTTTCTCTTTCAGTGTGGGACACACCCGCTTGTTCTAGATGGATGTCCGCTGTTTGGGAGATAAGCCTGGCCTTTTGCAGTTTAGGCATCTCTCGCAGGGCTTTGACACACCGCTTGACCAACTCCTCGGTGTCGATGCTGACGCGGTAGGTGGTCTTCTGTTTGATCTTCCCCACGGCTCCAAAAACTCCTGTGAGAGCATAACCTGCTTGTTCAGCCGAACCGTCACGCCCCGGGAGGCGTCCCGCATGGGCGGTCTCCGGCCGGCGTTCGCCCTAATTGCTTGTTTGTGGTGGTAGGATACTCTTTGGAGACCCGTGCCATGTTTGTGGGGGACAAAGGTCCTTGGAGCTATATAGGGCGTACTCCGTAACCCCATCGGAAGGAAGTTGAGCGCAAAAGTGCGGAAACTGTCTAAAAGCAGCCTTTGTAACCTTGCTGAAATGTAGACATATGGGGAAAGTGCGGTGCATTTCTGCCCTTATAGAGAGGGGGCGATATGCTGAGTGCAAGGGTTTTTTGGTGTTTTCCGTAAAAAACCTTGCACTTGGAACTCCTATTTCAGCCCTGTAACCGTTGCAGGACAAGGGATTTGAGGTTGCGGAGTACTCTCTATAGCCACATAGCCACGCCAGAGAAGCAAAATAGAGCATGAGATGTTTCTCTGCTTTTGGTTGATTTTAATATGAAAGTTCCAATCCCCTGCGGCAATATTGTCTATCCGCACAAAATGCTTGCTTTTTTTTTGTGTAAACTGGAAATTGACTTCACAGAAAAAATATGGTAATCTACGGCTAAAGCAAACGGTTGCATAGTTTAGTACGTCTTGCTCTGCTTGTTATTAGAGTTTTTTCTGTGTTGTCGATGTTTTGTTGCATTTTCTTCTCGAAATTGTGAAAAATGGAAGAAAACCGTTTGCGTGGAGGTGTGGCATGGCAGCAACGATTAGGGATGTGGCACGTCTGGCAGGGGTTTCGCCATCTACTGTTTCGCGCGTGCTCAACCAAAAGGGTGTTATCTCGAACGAAACGAAACAGAAGATTGCGTCTGCGGCGGAGCAACTTAGATATGTACCCAATGACATTGCCCGTAGCTTTGCAAACGGATCTGCACACGCAATTTCGCTGGTCATTGATATCTCGGATGGAACGGCCTACGCCAACAACTTTTTTAACAATACTGTTTTCGGCATTGAGACTGCCGCACACAAGAACGAATATAATCTAATTATTACGAACGGTGCTGCGGCATTTGGTGGCATTTCCTCAATTGAGCGGCTGATAGCTGGAAAAAAAGCTGACGGTATTGTATTGCCGATTTCTCTTGCGACTGATCACCTGTTACGAAGAATCGAAGACCTGAGCGTTCCATGTGTAATTCTTGGGCATTCGGAGGAGGTTGGCGCAGAGGCTAACTGGGTCGATATCAACAATGTACAGGCCGGTCGTAAGGCGGTCAAGCTTCTGCTGGAACGTGGATATCAAAAAATCGCCTTCCTTTCGGATGGCGACAAAGAAGTTTTCAATCATGATCGAATCGCCGGTTATTACAGAGAACTGAACGCCAATCATCTGTGTGTTCCGTACAGTGGCATTCTCCATGGCTTTCCGACAGTTGAGAGCGGCATTGAGCTTGTCTGGGAGCTACTTCAGAACGAGAACCCGCCCGATGCCGTCATTTGCAGCGATGATCGACTAGCACTTGGTGCACTCCGAGGTGCGCGGCAGGCAGGACTACGAGTGCCGGAGCAGTTCGGCATCATCAGTTGTGATAATACACCATTGACTGAACTTGCCGAAATCAGCATCACAAGCGTAGATGTTGATACGTTTGCCCTCGGCCTACAGGCGGCTAAAATACTGATTAATCAGATTAAAGACCCGCAAACCAGTTTGCGTCAGATACTGCTACCGACGAAAATCGTTGAACGTGCTTCGACACGGAGAGAAAAAGAGGAGGGAATGAACGTTTGAACCAAGCGGCAATTATCCATCGGCCCACCTCAGACTACATCTACCCCAGTTCACGCAATACGTTGGAGTTCCAGTTGATTACGGCGCGGGACGATGTGGATGAAGTGGAACTTCTTTACTGGATGCGTTACGAAACAAACCCAGCAGGAATCCGAAGGCAGCTTCTGAATGCATCCTTAAAAGACACGCTACGGGATTACTACCGGGCAAGTATCTGCACAGGCCAGATTGCGGCATATATTCGGTACTGCTTTCATCTGAGATCCGATTCGTCGGAGCTCTGGCTCGGCGCAAACGGAGTGCAGGAAACAGAGCCAGCCATGAACGGGAATTTCTTTGAATTTCTCTGGCCCAATCCAACAGACGGCTTTTCCGAACCCGCATGGCGAAGCCGTCAGGTGTACTATCAGATTTTCCCCGAACGGTTTAAGAGCGGAAATCCATCCATTACCCCGCCGGGGGCCGCAGCATGGGGCTCACCGCCGACGCGGGAGAACTTCATGGGCGGCGATCTGGCGGGCATTGCGAACCGTCTCGACTACATACGGGAACTGGGTGTGACGTGTCTCTATCTGACGCCGATTTTCCGCTCCCCCTCCAATCACAAATATGATACCGTCGATTATTTTGAGGTCGACCCGGCTTTCGGCACGAAGGAGGACTTCCGGCGGCTGGTGGATGGTGTCCATGCCCGCGGTATGCGCATCATCTTGGACGGTGTATTCAACCACTGCGGCTATTGGTGGGACAAATTTCAGGACGTTGTGCAAAATGGTGAGAC
The DNA here is from genome assembly GCA_029067025.1 of Oscillospiraceae bacterium. Classification (GTDB taxonomy): domain Bacteria; phylum Bacillota; class Clostridia; order Oscillospirales; family Oscillospiraceae; genus Enterenecus. Next base: position 23,635 of record JAIEFH010000139.1, read on the forward strand.
ATCTGCCTACCGCGACTGGTTCTTCATCCACAGCTACCCTGTCAACGCGGAGCAGATGAACTACGATTGTGTTGGGCATTATAAATGGATGCCAAAATTGAATCTTGCGAACCCGGACGTGCTAAATTATTTTATCTCTGTTGGCCGATATTGGCTACAGGAATTCGGGATTGATGGTTGGCGACTGGATGTGGC
>JAIEFH010000014.1 GCA_029067025.1 Oscillospiraceae bacterium
CCGCTGGGCGGCTCCAGAACAAGGCAAACCTGATGAACGAGCTGAACAAGATTTCCCGGGTCATCGACCGGGAGTGCCCCGACTCCAGCCGGGAGACCCTGCTGGTGCTGGACGCCACCACCGGGCAGAACGGCCTCATTCAGGCCAAGGAGTTCTCCAAGACGGCGGGGGTCACCGGCATCGTGCTCACCAAGCTGGACGGCACCGCCAAGGGCGGCATCGTCATCGCCATCGCCAAGGAGTTAGGCGTGCCGGTGAAGTTTGCCGGGGTGGGCGAGGGTGTAGACGACCTTCAGCCCTTCGACGCCACCTCCTTCGTGGAGGCCCTGATTTGACAATATTTACACTCTGGTTACGATTTCCCGGAGCGGTTGGTGTAAAATATTAGGATACAAAGAAATGGAATGGAGGCGGCGGCATGAAACTGGTGTTGGCCAGCAAGAACCCGAAAAAGCTGAAGGAAATGAACGAGATCCTGTCCGGCATAGGGGTGGAGGTCTGCTCCCAGGCGGATATTGGTGTGGATGTGGACGTGGAGGAGACGGGAACCACCTTCGAGGAGAACTCGCGGCTTAAAGCCCAGGCCGTCATGGAGGCGTCCGGCCTGCCCGCCATCGCCGATGACTCCGGGCTGTGCGTGGACGCGCTGAACGGGGCTCCCGGCGTGTACTCCGCCCGGTACGGCGGCGAGGGGCTGGACGACGCGGGGCGGTACCGCCTGCTGCTGTCCAGCATGCCCATGGGACAGGCGCGGACGGCGAAATTCGTGTCCGTCATCACCTGCTGCTTCCCCAACGGCGATGTGCTCACCGCACGGGGAGAGTGCCCCGGCACCATCGCCTTCGCCCCCATGGGGGAGGGCGGCTTCGGGTACGACCCGGTGTTCTTCCTGCCCAAGCTGAAAAAGACCTTTGCCCAGCTCAGCGCTGAGGAGAAAAACGCCATTTCCCACCGGGGGAGGGCGCTGGAGACGTTCCAGGCCAAGCTGGAGGAGTATTTGAAAAAATAAAAGCCGCCGAAGGCGGCCCCAAACCGGAGTCCAACGGAGTGGGTCCGGTTTAGAAAGGACGAGCAACGAAACGGAGCGGATGCCCGCCGAAAGGCGGGCGTAGCAGAGAGGAGTTTGTGAGGACGTGACAAGCAAGCAGCGGGCCCAGCTTCGTTCTTTGGCCAATGATCTGGACACTATCGTCCACATCGGCAAGGACGGCATCGGCCCCAACCTGACAAAACAGGCGGACGACGCCCTGGAGGCCCGAGAGCTCATCAAGGGCAAGGTGCTGGAGAACAGCCCCCTGTCCCCCCGGGAAGGGGCGGAGGAGCTGGCCCAGGCCACCCGGAGCCAGGTGGTGCAGGTGATCGGGACTAAGTTCGTGCTGTATAGGGAGACCCACAGCAAGCCCAAAGACAAGCGCATCAAGCTGATAAAATAGGCAGACCCGAAACGATTTAGAGAGGGTGGTTCCGTTGAAAATCGGCATTTACGGCGGCAGCTTCAATCCCCCCCATTTGGGGCATCTGGCGGCGGCCAAAGCGGCGGTGGACGCTTTGCGGCTGGACAAGCTGGTGTTCGTCCCGGCGGGGATTCCGCCCCACAAGGATCTGGCTCCGGGCAGCCCCACATCCGAGCAGCGGCTGGAGATGACGCGCGTTGCCGCCGACCAGCTGCTCATGCCGGAAGTCACCGAGGTGTGGGACGCGGAGATCCGCCGGGAGGGCAAGAGCTACACCGCCGACACGCTGGCCCTGGCGGCTCAGCGCTGGCCGGGGGCGGAGCTGTGGCTGCTCATGGGGACGGATATGTTCCTCACCCTCCACCGATGGCACGAGCCGGAGAAGATCCTGGCCCTGGCGGGGGTGTGCGCCTTTGGCCGCACCGAACAGGACGGCGAGGAGGTATTCGCCCCCCAGCGGGACCTCCTCAGCCGCGCCTACAGCGCCAAACTGACCACCATCGCGGTCCCCGGCCTGGTGGATATTTCATCCACCCGCCTGCGGGAGCTGCTTCCACAAGGGGGAGGACGGGAATTTTTGCCTCAGGCGGTGTATGGTTACGTTTTGCGGGAAAAACTATATGGAACCAATGCCGATCTCAAACACCTGAGCCTGGAGGATCTTCGGTGCGTGTCCTACTCCATGGTGTTCGCCAAGCGGCTGGCCCACATCAGGGGCTGCGAGGAGGAGGCTGCCCGGCTCGCCAAGCGCTGGGGCGCGGACGAGGAGCGGATGCGCCGCGCCGCCATCCTCCACGACTGCACCAAGTATCTCACCCTCCAGGAGCATCTGGACATCTGCGACCAGTACGGCATTGGGCTGTGCCCCCTGGAGCGGGCCACCGACAAGCTGCTCCACGCCAAGAGCGGCGCGGCCCTGGCTAGGCACATCTTCGGTGTGGACGACGGCATCTACAACGCCATCCTCTATCACACCACCGCCCGGGGCGGCATGAGCCTGGAGGAGAAGCTGCTGTACATCGCCGACTACATGGAGCCCTGCCGGAACTTCCCCGAGGTAGGGGAGCTGCGCCGGCTGGCGTATACTGACTTAGACGCCGCGGTGGGCATGGGCGCGTCGCTGTCCATGCAGGAGATGGTCCAGCGGAACAAGGAACTCCACCACGATACTCTGGCGGCCTATGAATTCTATGGGAAAGGGAATCAAGCATGAGCGACCACCCCAAAAGATACAACGACGCGACGCCGGATCGGGCACGGCCGGGAAAGCGCCTGGAGAAGAAGGCGAAACCGGCGCTGACCCCGGAACAGGCCCAGAAACAAAAAGAGAAGCGCATCATGGTCGTCATGATCGTGCTGGCGGTCATCATGGTCATCGCGGCCGCGCTGGCGCTGCTGTACAAGCGCTGGGTGAAAAGGCCGGACATACCTGCCCCAGGCCCCAAGGCGTCCGATGCTCTGCTGGGGCCGGATGCCAGCCCCGAGCCCACCCTGGACATCGACGCCATTGAGCCAAAGGTGGGCGGCGAGCGCAAGAGCGACGCCATCTATACCATCCTCATCTTCGGGTCGGACACCACCTCTGGGCTGACGGATACCATGATGGTGGCCACCTACGATGTGACCAACCAGAGGGCCGCCGTTATGTCCATTCCCCGGGACACCCTCATCAACTCCAGCGCCCGGCCCAACATCAGCGCGAAAAAGCTCAACGCGGTTTATAATGTGTACGGCCAGGGCGACGATGGCATTGAGGCGCTGCGCAATGAGGTGTCCGAGCTGGTGGGTTTCACCCCCGACTACTATGTGCAGATCGACTGGGAGCTGGTGGGGGAGATGGTGGACGCCATCGGCGGCGTCTGGTTCGACAACCCATACCACATGGAATATTATGACCCCTACCAGGATCTGAGCATTTATCAGGAGAAGGGCTACCGGAAGATCAACGGCAATGCCGCCATGCAGATCGTCCGCTGGCGGCATAACGGCAAGGTGAACGGTGTAACCATCCCCGGCGGCGGCGACGGCAGCGACCTATGCCGCCTCCAAGTCCAGCACGCCTTCCTGAAGGCGGTGCTGGACCAGACCCTCCAGATCGGGAACATTACGAAGATCGGCCAGCTCATCAAGCTGTTCAACAGCCGGGTAAAGAGCGACCTGTCGGTGGAAAATATGCTCTGGTTTGCCCAGGAGGCTGTGCTGGGCGGGTTGAAGGTGAGCGATGTGGAATTCCTCACCATGCCCACCCAATTGGGCCTCTACTATCAGTTCGGGCGTGACTGGGACTTCGTTTACCCCATCCAGGGCCGACTGCTGGAAATGACCAATGAATACCTGAACCCCTATAAGGAACAGGTCACCATCAAGCAGCTTGACCTGATGAGCGTGGCCGCCGACGGCTCCCTGCGCTCATCTACGGGGCGGCTGGCCGCGCCGGAGCTGGGGCAGCCGCCGGTGCGGGAGACCGATGAGCCGACCGAGAGCGACCCAATTGAAAGCGATCCGATTGAGAGTGACCCGACGGCCAGCGACCCAGTGGAGAGCGATCCTGTGGAAAGCCAACCCCCGGCCAGCGCCCCGATAGAGCCGGATCCTTCCGCCACTGAGGCGGGGGGAGACGTATTCGACTGGGGCGACACGACGGATTAAACGGAAAAGGAGAATAATCATATGCTGAACGAGAAGGAAATGGTGTCCATTGCCGTCAAGGCGCTGGACAATAAGCAGGGAAAAGACATCAAGGTGCTGCGCACCGCCGACCAGACCACCCTGGCGGACTACTTCGTCATCTGCAACGGCACCTCTAACACCCAGGTGCGCGCCTTGGCCGACGCGGTGGAGGAGGCCATGTCCAAGGCGGGGGAGGAACCCCACCACATCGAGGGCCACCGGGGGAACCAGTGGACGCTGATGGACTATTCCGCCGTGGTGATCCACATTTTCACCGAGGAGGGCCGGGAATTCTACGGCCTGGAGCGGCTGTGGTCGGACGCGGAAGCGGTGGACATTGCTGATTTTTTGACAGCGGAAGCTGAGTAAAGGTTGTGAACATGATGGAAAATGAGAACAAAAAAGTGATGCTCTCCGGCGTACAGCCCAGCGGAGACCTGCATATCGGCAACTATCTGGGTCCCATCTGCCACTGGCCGGAGATGATCGACGAGTTTGACTGCTACTTTTTCATGGCCGACCTGCACACCATCACTGTGCGGCAGGAACCCGCCCAGTTGCGCCGCCGGGTACTCACCCAGCTGGCCCAGTACATTGCCTGCGGGCTGGATCCGGAGAAGTGTGTGCTGTTTATCCAGTCCCATGTGCCCGCCCATTCCCAGCTGGGGTGGGTGCTGGACTGCTATACCATGTTCGGTGAGCTGTCCCGCATGACCCAGTTCAAGGACAAATCCGCCAAGCACAAGGACAACATCAACGCGGGATTGTTTACTTATCCCGCTCTCATGGCGGCGGACATCCTGCTCTATCAGCCGGATTTTGTCCCCGTGGGCGAGGATCAGAAGCAGCACGTGGAGATCTGCCGGGACATTGCCAACCGCTTCAACGGCATCTATGGCGACGTGTTCAAGGTGCCCGAGCCCTACATTGCCAAAGTAGGCGCGCGGATCATGAGCCTCAGCACCCCGGACAGCAAGATGAGCAAATCCCAGCCTGACGGCTGCGTGTTCCTCATGGATAAACCGGAGGACATCATGCGCAAATTCAAGCGCGCCGTCACCGACAGCGACACCGAGCGGTGTGTGCGCTACGACAAGGAGAATAAGCCCGGCGTGTCCAACCTGATGCAGATCTACGCCTCCGCCACGGGCAAGAGCTACGAGGACATCGAGGCAGAGTTCGAGGGCCAGGGCTACGGCAAGTTCAAGCCCGCCGTGGGCGAGGCCGTGGTGGAGACCCTGCGCCCCATTCGGGAGGAGACGGAGCGGCTGCTGGCCGACAAGGCGTACCTGGAGGGCGTTTACCGCGCTGGAGCGGAGCGAGCCGCCTATGTGGCGGAAAAGACCCTGCGCAAGGTTTACAAAAAGGTGGGCTTCCTGCCCCGATAAGAGAAAACGCGCTGCGCGCGGGGAGCGGCAGGCTGATCCGGCGCCGGCCGGCCCAAAAGGAGCGAAATGCAGTTGAACAATTTTAGAACCATCCTGACGTCCCAGGACATTTGGTACGTATTGCTGGCGCTGGTGCTGGCGGGCATGGTGGCCTTTGCATCCACGCCGCTGGTGAAGGCGCTGTCGGTGAAGATGGGCGCGGTGGACGTGCCCAAGGACGGCCGGCGGATGCACGACCATCCCATACCCCGCATGGGCGGCCTGGCCATCTTTTTCGGGTTTGTGGTGTCCATGCTGCTGTTTGTTTCTCTGGATATGGAGAAGAAGGGGATGCTGCTGGGGACGGTAATCATTGTGGTGCTGGGCATTTTGGACGACAAATATGCCCTGCCCGCCAAGCCGAAGTTCCTGGTGCAGATCGCGGCCGCCCTCATCGCGGTGCTGGCGGGCAACCGCATCGACGTGCTGTCCAACCCCAATGTGTTCAGCTCCAACCCGGTGTGGCAGCTGGGCTGGCTGGCCTATCCCGTCACCGTGGTCTGGATTGTGGCCATCACCAATTCGGTCAATTTCATCGACGGGCTGGACGGGCTGGCCTGCGGCGTGTCCACCATCAGCGCGGCAACCATGCTGGTCATCGCCCTGCTGGTCAGCGAGCAGGACGTGGCGGTGATGATGGCGGCGCTGGCCGGGGCATGTATAGGGTTTTTGCCTTACAACTTCAACCCCGCCAAGATCTTCATGGGGGACACCGGCTCCACCTTTTTGGGCTTCGTCATGGCCACTGTGTCGGTGAATGGGATGTTCAAGCAGTACACCATCATCTCCTTCGTAGTGCCCTTCCTCATGCTGGGTCTGCCCATTTTCGACGAGTGCTTTGCCGTGATCCGACGGCTGTCCCGGGGTCAGAGCCCCATGGCCCCCGACCGGGGCCACGTCCACCACCGGCTCATCGACATGGGCTTCTCCCAGAAGCAGGCGGTGGGGGTGTTGTATGTTATCTCCGCCATCCTGGGCCTGTCCGCTGTGGTACTCACCGCGGGCGGCGCGCAGAAGGCTATGGTGTTTTTGCTGGCCATGGGGGTGGCGGCGGCCATCGCCTGGCGGGTGTTCCTGACAGGCCCCGCCCACGACAGGCCGGAGCAGCCGGAAGAATCGGCGGAGGAAGGGGAGGACGGCCATGAATAAACTGAAGGTGATGACCATTTTCGGCACCCGGCCGGAGGCCATCAAAATGGCGCCCCTGGTGAAGGAGCTGGAGGGCCGGGAAGAAATTGAGAGCATCTGCTGCGTCACCGCCCAGCACCGGCAGATGCTGGACACTGTGCTGGACATTTTCCGGCTGAAGCCCCAGTTCGACCTGGACATCATGGAGCAGAGCCAAACCCTGTCCACCATCACCTCCAAGTGCCTGCTGGGGCTGGAGGGGGTGTTCCATGAGGTGCGGCCCGACCTGGTGCTGGTGCATGGGGATACCTCTACCACTTTTGCCGGGGCACTGGCGGCGTTCTACCAGCAGATCGCGGTGGGCCACGTGGAGGCGGGCCTGCGCACCTGGGACAAGTACTCCCCCTTCCCGGAGGAGATGAACCGCTCCATGGTGGGGCGGCTGGCTGACCTACATTTCTGCCCCACAAGGGCCAACCGCCGCAACCTGGAGGCGGAGGGGATCTCTAAGGGGCTGTTTGTCACCGGCAACACGGTGATCGACGCCCTCCAGACTACGGTTGTAAAGGGATTTACCTTTGCGGAGGATGTGCTGAATTCCCTGGACTATGAGGGCAAAAAGGTGATTCTAGTCACCTGCCACCGGCGGGAGAACTACGGCCAGCCCATGGAGGACATCATGTCCGCCCTGGCCCACATCGCCAAAACCCACCCCGAGGCGGAGCTGGTCTACCCGGTGCATCTCAGCCCGGTGGTGCAGGAGTGCGCCCACCGGCATTTGGATCACATGAAAAACGTACATCTCATCGCCCCCCTGGACGTGGAGGAAATGCACAACCTGATGGCCCGCAGCTATTTGGTGATGACCGACTCCGGCGGCTTGCAGGAGGAGGCCCCCGCCCTGGGCAAGCCGGTGCTTGTCCTCAGAAAAGAGACGGAGCGGCCCGAGGCCGTGGAGGCGGGGACCGTGAAGCTGGCGGGTGTGGACTATGACCGCATCGTGGAGCTGGCGGACGCGCTGCTGGACGACCCCGCCGCTTACCAGGAGATGGCTCACGCCGTCAACCCCTACGGGGACGGCAAAGCCTGCCGCCGCATCGCCGACGGCATTCTGTACCACTTCGGGCGGAGATCTCAGCCGCCGGAGCCGTTTCAGAGCTGAATATCCTGGCGGAGCTAAGCGGCCTTCCGGCCGCCGCAACCAGTGGCGCGTAAATTCGGAGCGAAACGGAGAATTTGCGCAGGGCGAATTCATTTCGTCCGAGCATTCAAATCAAAAAGGGGGTCCCCGGCAAAGCCGGAGGCTTTGTTGGGGGGGAACAGGATTGGAGGACAAAAAACGCACGGTAATGGCGGTGGTCATCATCGCGGTGGTGCTGGTGGCTGTGGGATACAGCTTCTTCTTCAACCTGCTGGCGCCCACCCCCCATCTGCAGCTGCCTGACCCCAACGCCTCCCAGAGTGTGGACCCGGAGGGGGAAGAGAGCGGGCAGATGGAAGGCGTGGTGGTGGAGGTCGCCCCCCAGACGGTACAGAGCCTGATCGCCGATTTGGAGCGGTACAAGAGCTACCGCCGCACGGTGGCGGTGGAGTATTTTGCCGCCGACGGGGAATCGGTTGGCGCCGTCACCGCCCAGGTGTGGGAGGAGGACGGCTGGATCCGCACCTCGGCCACCCTCAGCTCCGGCGCGGTGGAACACTCCATCGTGGGGGAGGGGACGCTGTGGCTGTGGTACGACACAGAGCAGTCGGTGTACTCCAGGCCGATGGATGAGAAAACCGCCGACCTCATGCAGCGCCTGCCCACCTATGAGGATGTGCTGGATTTGGACAAAAAGGACATCACCGCCGCCGGATACGTGGAGCGGGACGGACAGCCCTGCGTGTATGTGGAGGCAAATGCTCCCTTGGGGAGTGTAGAGCGGTACTGGGTGTCGGTGAACAGCGGACTTCTGGTGGCGGCGGAGACAGAAAAGGACGGGGTAGTGGTGTATGCCATGACCGCCCGGGACGTGGTCAGTCCCCTGAATCAAACCGACGGCATCTTTGTCCTGCCCGACGGAACCGTCCTGTATCCGCCGGAGGAGTAATCACCCCTCCTTGTCCTTTCCGTCATCCAATCCCAGAAGCAGCAGTAGTCCCAGCGTGATGACCAGCTCCAGATTGTCGCCGTCCTCCAGATAGAGGAACAGGATGATGAGCACCAACAGGATGTCCCCAGTGTCGAAATTCTCCAACTTGAAGTGCTTCATTACCCCGTCCAGCGCCTGCCCCAGCCCCCGGGTCACCTCTCCCACCAGGTCGTTTTTGGAGCGGACCGGCTCCAGGGGGCGGTGCGGGACGCTTGGATGGGGCTGGTTCGGGCGGTTGTGCCGGTGCTGGCCTTGGCTTGGGTGATTGCTGGGCTGGCCCTGGGGTTCCGGCTCCAGCAGGACGAAGCTGTCGTCGTCCAGATATTGGTTATACATGGCCGTCCTCCTTGCGGGCGCGGAACAGATCCAGCCCCCCGCGGATGAGCCGGGACAGCTTGGCGATTTGGATCGCCTTGTCCAGCTTGGCGTAGCGCTCCTCCTTCACAAAGGGGCGCAGGGCGGTGAGCAGGGCCACCCGCTGGTCGTCCCCGCCGCCGCTGTTGAACTGGCCCATGAGCTGGGCGGCGGCGGACAGCGTCCCGGCGTCCAGGTTGCCCAGCGCGCCCAGCATCCCCCCCAGCCCGCCGCTCAAACCCGCGGGAGCCGCCGGCACAC
>JAIEFH010000140.1 GCA_029067025.1 Oscillospiraceae bacterium
CCCTTGGTTTTCTCCTCGGCCTCCAGGGCCTTGAGGATCACGCGGTCAGACAGGGGTTTGAGATTCATTGTTGGTTCCTCCTTAAATTAAAGTGCGGAGCCGTCGTGAGCAGCGGGCTAAGACCGGAGTGGAGCAAAAGCGGGGAGGCCCTGATGGGGCCGGACGGCTTTTGCGGAATCGGCGGGCTTAGAACCGCGTCGCGAACAGGCGCAGCATGTGTACCGTCGGTTTTAGCACTCTTTTTCATCGAGTGCTAACCACGAGTATGATAATACCCTCTTTGCCGGAAAAAATCAACCCCCCATTTCAAAAAATTTGGGATCTATGGCAAAAATTCACTCTCCGTTCATATTCGGCGAGTAACCGCCCTTGATTTCGTCAGATTTCGATGGATGCGGCTCCAGCTGCGGGGGAACCCGCGCACGAGAAAAATGCCGCCCGGATGGGCGGCATTTTTGGAATGGTCGAAAACTCAGCGCTTGCTGAACTGGGGCGCGCGACGGGCGGCTTTGAGGCCGTACTTCTTGCGCTCCTTCATACGAGGATCGCGGGTCAGGAACCCGGCGGCCTTCAGGGCGGGGCGGAACTCGGGATCCATCTCCAGCAGGGCGCGGGAAATGCCGTGGCGCAGGGCGCCGGCCTGGCCGGTGACGCCGCCGCCGGTGACGGTGGCGGTGATGTCCACCTTACCGATGACGCCGGTGGTGTTCAGGGGCTGGCGGACCACCATCTTCAGGGTTTCAAGGCCGAAGTACTCCTCGATGTCGCGGCCGTTGATGGTGATGGTGCCGGTGCCGTTGGGGAACAGGTGGACGCGGGCCACGGAGGACTTCCGGCGGCCGGTGCCGTAATGATAAGGCTTCTTGCTCTTGTACATAATCCGTTACCTCCTTATTCCACGGTCCAGGTCTCGGGCTTCTGGGCGGCGTGGGGGTGGCTGTCGCCGCGGTAGATCTTCAGCCGGGTGAGGGAGTCCTTGGTGACGATGTTGCGGGGCAGCATGCCGCGCACCGCCAGCCGGACGGCCAGCTCGGGCTTGTCCTGCATCAGCAGGCGGTACTTGGTCTCTTTCAGGCCGCCCACCCAGCCGGAGTGGCGGCGGTAATACTTCTGCTCCAGCTTCTTGCCGGTGAGGACGGCCTTGTCAGCGTTGATGACGATGACGAAGTCGCCGCAGTCGGCGTGGGGGGTATACTCGGGCTTATGCTTGCCCCGCAGGATGGTGGCGGCGGCGACAGCGGTCTTGCCCAGAGGCTTGCCGGCAGCGTCCAGCACGTACCACTTACGCTGGATGTTACCCTTGTTTGCCATAAAGGTAGACATTTCTGGTTTCCTCCATTTATGTTCATATTTGTTTGAAACATGGGAACGCTCCCCTTTACAATGGGGAGCATGGTGTATTATAATGCGGAAAAACGCCCCTGTCAACGGGGAAACGGATTTTTTTCAAAATAAATTTGAAATGCTCAATTATTCTTAATCAATCAATAAAATTCTCGCTTAAACTCGTTTTGATATTTTTCTTTTGAGAGAGAGGAGGAAGCTGCCATGCGGCTGATTTTATCCCATATGCGCCGCTGCGTTGAGGACTACAACATGATCCGGCCCGGCGACAAAATTGCCGTAGGGGTGTCCGGCGGCAAAGACTCGCTGGCGCTGCTGTACGCCATGGCCAAGCTGAAGGAGTTCTATCCCGTGCCCTTTGAGCTCCACGCCATCACGGTGCACCCCGGCCCCGAGGAGATGGACTTCGGCCCGGTGGGGTCGCTGTGTCAGGAGCTGGGGGTGGAGTACCACCTGGTGCGGACGGAGATCTTCCACATCATCTTCGACTGCCGCAAGGAAAAGAACCCCTGCTCTATGTGCGCGAAAATGCGCCGTGGGGCCATGCACAACGCCCTGAAAGAGCTGGGCGTCAATAAGGTGGCTCTGGGCCACCATTTCGACGACGCGGTGGAGACCTTCTTCCTGTCCCTGTTCTACGAGGGCCGTCTGTCCTGCTTCCAGCCGGTGACCTACCTGGACCGCACCGGCATCACCCAGATCCGGCCCCTGCTGTACTGTGGGGAGGGGACGCTGCGCAACGCCGCCGCGCGGTATCACCTGCCCGTAGTCCACAACCCCTGTCCTGCCGACGGCAACACCCGGCGGCAGGAGGTGAAGGAGCTGATCGCCCGCCTGTCCAAGGACTACCCCAAATTGAAGGACTATGTGTTCGGCGCCATGCAGCGCCTGCCCCTGCCCGAGTGGGGCCCGCTGGAGAACAGCCACGGCATCAAGCGGTACGGGGCGGATTACGAGCCCAATCAGGAGACGTAGGAGGCCCCCGGCCGTGGCGGGACACCCGCTCCCAGGCTGCCCGCAAATCCACTTTATCGCTGAAAATAGCTTGCGCCTCTCACGCAAATGGTGTAGAATAAAGGTACCATATCCAAACGATTTTGTAGAAGGAGAGACAAGCATGAAAAAGCGACTTCCAGCATTTTTCCTTGCGCTGGCCCTATGCCTGGGGCTGACCCTGCTCCCGGCGCCCGCCTTTGCCTCCGGGACGCAGAAGTCTGTCACCGTTGGCAACATGACCTTCAGCGAGGTGCTCACCACAAACTACTATGACAATTTGGGAGATTGGTACAAAGAGCAGGGGGAGACCACGGAGCCGGGGAATGACTTCAACTATGCCCTGGGCACCCAGATGCTCTGGTGGAACGAAGACCCCTCCACCCCGGAGAACGAATTTGTGGGGATCCGTACCTTCTGGTGCTTTTTCCTCCCCTCCGACGCCTCCATCACCTTCCACATGACCGAGGAGGATGCTGTCTATTACCAGGGGTGGACCGCCGAGTATTACCAGCGGCGCAGCAGCGATGGCGAGCACTTCTGGAAAACGGAAGTCGTCGAGAATAGGAGCCGGTACTTCACCGTAGGCGCTCCGGGAAACTACGTCCAGACGAAGGCCGATTTTGAAGAGTATATCCCGGAAGAATTTAATATGCTGACGTTAGAGATGGGTGACACTTTTGTCCAACTCTGGTTCGTTGACCAGATCCCCGGGGGGGGGGGGGGCGGCGGGCGGGGGGGGGGGGGGGGGTGTGGGGGCGGGGGGGGGGGGGGGGGGGGTGCGGGGGGGGGGG
>JAIEFH010000141.1 GCA_029067025.1 Oscillospiraceae bacterium
GAGTAGGAAATGAGATTATGTATCACCTGATTGAAATCAAAACTGTCCCCATTGAGATCGAGATGAAGGTCTCCCCCGCCAAGCTGGAACACACCCGCGGAACCGTCGATCTGGAGATTTCCCGGAATGAGGGCGGGCTGAGCATTAAAAGCCGCCCCATCAAGCTGAACATTGACACCTTCGAGGCCCGCAATTCCGTGGTCCCCACCGCCATGCGCTCCATTGAGCAGTATGCCCAACAGGGCCAGCAGGCCTCCTACACGGCCACCGCCACCTATGCCCAGCAGGGAAAGATGTTCCTGGAGGCCAAGATCGGGCAGGATGTGATTGGGCAGATTTCGGCTGATTCCACCATGAAAGACTACAAACCCAACTCGAACATCAAGTTCCTGCCCTCTGAGGGGCCTGAGATCACCTGGGATCCCGGCGAAATGCAGATCCGCTATGAGATGGATAAACTGAACTTTGACTGGCGGGTGAACCAGCCCCAGTTTGAGTTTACCCCCGGCGATATTGAGCTGTCCGTCACTCAGCGGCCCGACGTGATTATCAAGTACGTGGGCGGCCCGCTGTACGTTCCCCCCTCCTCCGATCCCAACTATGAGCCGGTGGACGTGCAGGCCTGATTAACCCAGTGAAGCGCTGTCAAGCGCATGGAGGTTTACGTGAAGCTTCAAACCAAATATTTCGGCCAGATTGATTACGATGCAGAGGATATTGTCACTTTTTCCTGCGGCCTCTTTGGCTTCGAGGATGAGCATCAGTTCCTGCTTCTGCCCTTTGAGGGCAGCGCGGGCACTCTGCTGTGTTTCCAAAGCGTCAGCACCCCCGCCCTGGCTTTCCTGGCTATGGATCCCTTTGCCCTGATGCCTGAGTACGCCCCTGTTCTCCAGCCCCAGGAGCTGAAGGAGCTGGGCGTGAAGGACAGCCAGGAACTGGGCTTCTATGTGCTGTGCGTGGTGAAAAAGCCTGTGGCCGACAGCACGGTCAATCTCAAATGTCCCGTGGCCATCCATCCGGAGACCCGGGCGGCCCGCCAGGTCATTTTAGAGACCGATTCCTATGAAATGCGCCACCCCCTGGCCCAGTTCCGCACAGAGGAGGGCGCGCCATGTTGATCCTGCAACGCAAAGCCGGCGAATCCCTGGTCATCGGCGAGGATATTACCATTCGGGTGGTTTCCGTGGACGGTATGCGGGTTCGGCTGGCCATCTCCGCGCCGGATGATGTACCCATCCTGCGCAGTGAGCTGGTCATCGCCACCGCTGCCAACCGGGAGTCCGCCATGGAGGAGGTTCCCCCCGCTGAGCTTTTGGATCTGCTGGGCGGCGTGCTGGACCATAAGATCCAACCCCCGGCGCCGCCGGAGCGAAAGGAGGACTGACCTATGATGGAATCCATCGCCGCCATGGCGATGAACATGAGCGCGGCATCCTTTGCCACCAATTACTCACTGGCCGTCACCAAGAAGATGATGGACAGCCAGGAGCTGGCCGGTCAAGAGCTTTTGAAAATGCTGGAAGCCGTACCCGCTCCCGCCAAGGGCCAGTATATTGACACCTACGCGTAACGGCAGAAAAAGCCGATCCGAGAGGATCGGCTTTTTGCTGTCTTGAGGTCAAAGTGATTGATTCATCTTTGTCCTGGTTATAATTTGGGAAATGCGCGCACAAAGGAGGCGTTTCCCTCTGGAATTCTCCCAATTCTGCACCTGTGATCCCACGGGCTATTCCCAGCTCAAACGGCAGGTGGACGCCTGCGCCGGACTGGGCCGGAGCTACGAGTTCTCCCCGTGCCGGATGCCGCCCGGGTGCTGTCCGGCTCAGGCTCAGGTGGGTTTCTGGCGGAGCGGCGGGGACTATCTGCTCTACTTCCGCCCTGCGGTGTCCTATGCCGGGGGCGACCCCCTCCTGCAGCGTTTTTTTGATCGGGGCCCCGTCCAGCGCTTCTCCGGCTTCCAGGCCATGGCCGACTGCCTCCGCTCCCTGGAGGGGGAACTGCGCCGGGGGGCCGCCCCCCTCCCCGACCTGTTCCAGCGGCTGAGAAATCATCTCCAGAATCGGGTACTGGGGCAGGAGCGGGCGGTGGAGGCCACGGCTTTCAAGCTGTCCGGCCATGTCTGCAAGCGGGAACCTCTCCGTCCCCTGTCCCTCATCTTCTACGGCCCCACCGGCGTGGGCAAATCGGAGCTTGGCAAAGCTATCGCCCCCGCCCTAAACGACTGCCTGGAGGTTGGGGACTACCGCCTGGTCTGGACAGAGCTGAATACCTTCACCGAGGGCCATTCCGCCTACCGCCTCACGGGGGCGCCACCCGGATACGTGGGCTACGACGACCCGCCTGTGCTGGAGGCGGTGCGCCGCGGCCCCCACACTGTCTTTATGTTCGACGAGCTGGACAAGGCCCACCCGGAGGTGCTGAAAACCCTCATGTCTGTGCTGGACGAGGGCCGCTGCACCGCCCGCCGGGAGGACGGGCAGGGAAACCGGGAGCTGGACTTCCGCCGCTGCGTCTTTTTGTTCACCACCAATACCGATCTGTCCGACTTAGGCGGGCGCAGGCTGGGGTTTGCCTTGCCGCAGGAACTCAAAAAAGAGCCGGTTCCTTCGGCCCATGCGTCATCTGACCGCGCCGGACTGGCCCAGCAGCTCTATCAGGCGGACGAGCGCGCCCGGCTGGCCCTGGCCCGATCCGGCGTCCTGCGGGAGATCGCCGGGCGGTTCAGCGGCCTCATCGGTTTTCAGCCTTTGGACAGCGGCGCCAGAGCCGCGGTCACCGCCAAACAGATCGCCGCCTTGGGCCGGGAATATGGCCTGGAGATTGCCCAGGTGGCACCCGCCATTGTCCAGGCCCTCACTCCCCGGGAGGCTGTCTCCCCCCGATCCACCGTCCCCATGCTGGAGGGAATTCTCACACCCATCCTGCTGGCCCACGTTCCCCTGATCCGTCCGGGCACCCCCCTGTGCCTTACCGGCACGGTAGAGCATATGTACCTGATCCCGGCCTAAAAAGCGCTGAGAACGACAACCAGCCGCTCTCAGCGCTTTTTCATGATTCAGGGATAATCCTCCAGCTCCACAATCTCATTGGTGCTGGTATCCAAACGATACATATGCAGACCATCGACACTCATCAGATAGCTGCCTCTGAACCCGTTGGGGTTGGCCGCGTTGCTGCCATTGTAGACGTTGATCCGAATACAGGCCACACCGTTTACCAGCTCGGTGGCGTCCATGGGGATCATCTCATACTCAGCCATAGACTCACCCTCCAGCCCCAACTGAATCGGGGCCATCTCCCGCATACGGTTCTGCGCTCCCCGTATGCTGAGGGCCTGCCCGGCGGGCACCGCGTTGTTGGGCGGAGCCGTGACTTTGCCCACTTCCTCATCCGCGGTAACCACACACTCGCCGGGAGACCAGGTGATGCGCACCGTATGCACATAGGTGACGGGCTCCTCTTTCTCGGGGGCGGGCAGGGGCTCCGCCAGACCGGCGGCGAACCCGCTGCCGCTTCCGAGGAGAATTCCCTGGGCGGCACTTTGGAGATCCTCAAGCTTAATAGTTTCTGTCTCCTCCGCGGCTTCCTCCTTCACCACCGGGACGTTTCGGGCCAGCAGCACCATGCCCTCGTCCGTGGTGTAGTCCGGCTTATCTGTCTGGCGCACGAATTCCTCATCTACCACGCTGAAGCTGGGGCTCTCTTTGGCCAGCTGCGCCGCATAGGTTTCAGCGGCCTTGCCCGCGTTGTTCAAATCGGTATAGATATAGGTGATGGTCTTGGCTTTCTCCGCCTTGGCCCCGCTCTCATCTGCCTCCAGCGCCATGCCCACAATGGAAACATCGTCACCAATGGGAATCTCCGTGGGCAGCACAGGGGGCTCGGGCTCCACCGTGGCGGTAGCCTCTGGATCCTCGTCCGTCTTCCCGCTCAATCTGGGCCGTATCACGAAGAGGAACACGATGACCGCCGCCGCAATGATAACGGCCAGCGAGATGAGCAGAAGCGGCAAAGGGAGCTTTTTCTTGGGCTGCTGCCCCTCTTCCAGCCCCTCCACTTCCTCCGGGGCATTCTTCCCCTTCTTGACTTTTTTCGCCTTGGGGGGCTTCGCCTTCTGGGGCTTTTTGGGCTTTTTCTCTTTGGGGGCCTTAGGCTCCTTCGCTTTTTTTGTTGGCATGGAAACAACACCTCTTGCGTCCGCAGAGTCAGGCTAGGGTGATCGAAACCGAATCCTGTTCCTTCAGCGCGTACTGGAAGCCCTGCTCTATGCCATTGACCTCCAGCCGCACATTTCTGTCCAGATGTTCAAAGTCGATGCCGGAGTACTCCAGCAGATCCATCAAATAGTAGGGCGCTCTGCCCTCCTTGGCCGGGAGGGTCAGGGGATCCCCGTTCAGGGTGATCCGCACTTCCCCGCTCCGTACCGTGGGCTTTACAGGGGCCGCCGCTTGGGGGGCAGTCCGAACCGCCTCCTGCCGTGAAGCGGGCGCCGTCTGCCGCAGGGTGAGCACCACATCCCCCGGACACAGCTGCGTGTCCATGGAAGCCGGGGCATTGTTCACCATGACCTGGCCGTAAAAGTCCGGGCCCAGCAGCTCCGCCAGAGTACGGCTGGCCGGCTGACCATGGCGCGCGGGAACAAAGCGGATATGGTCGCCCGCGTGGACGACGGCGGACAGAGGCGCCTCCTCATCGTTCACCTGCAATACGGCGGGAACAGCGGGCTCTCCCCGGAATACCATCCGTTTCCCGTCCACGGTGAGGGACAGGCTTCTGCCCGTTTTGCCCACGATGTCGCCGTAGCTGTAGCCGTTCATCAGCAGAATGTCCCGGAGGGTAAGCACCCCGTTGCGGAACAGCTTGGCGCTCTGTCCGTTGAGGGTGACCACATAGCTGTCATTGAGCAGCCCCAGGCCCGCCGAAATGGCGATGCCCAGCGGGGTGGCATATTCCGGCTTTTCCAGCTCGATATTCTCGGAAAACACGCTGAGAGCGAAGTTGTTGCCCGCGATGGCCACCCGTCTCTCATCCATCTCCAGCTTGTCGGCCACCTTCTCCCGCAGACCAGTAAGCTTGCTCCCGCCGCCCGCCAAAAAGACGGCCGATGGGGTATTGCCGTTCACCTCCAAGATCTGCTTGGCGATGGCGTCCGCCAGCCGATCCATGGGCCCCTGGATGGCCTGAACCACCTCGGACACGGCAATGCGCTCCTCCTGGCCCAGAATATTGCGGCACCGGATGAGTTCGTCGCTGCTGCCGATGCCCCGCTTCACCTGCTCGGCGGTCTTAAAGTCCACCAGGAAGGAGCGCATAATGGCCTCGGTGACCTCATCCCCGGCCACGGTGGCCATGGTGTAGCCCACCACGCTGCCGTCCCGGCACAGGGCAATGTCGGTGGTACCCGCGCCGATGTCCACCATCGCCAGGTTCAAAAGCCGCAGCTCGGCGGGAATGGCGGCGTTCATGGCGGCGATGGGCTCCAGCGTCATACTGGCCACCTGCAATCCGGCCTCACGCATGGCGGCGTACAGGCTCTCCACCACCTCGCCGGGAAGGAAGGTTGCCACTACGTCGGCCTCCAGCTTGCGCCCGGTGTGGAACTGCAAATTGTTCATGGGGTAGTTGTCCAGCCGGTACTGGGCCACGGTGTAGCCCACCAGGAACATCTGCCGGCGGGCGTCTCCATCGGCCTGGATGGCCTCCTCGGCGGCGGAAACCGCCCCCGCCTCCAGAGCGCTGATCTGCTCGGCCTCGATGGACTGCTCCTCGGGCAGTTCCAGGGTAAAAGAACCCCTTTGGGTGCGCAGGGCGCGTCCGGCGGCGGCCACGCACACCCGCTCCAGGCGCACGCCCAGGCGGCCCTCCAGCCGCTGGGTCACGGTTCTGGCCAGGGCTCCCACCTGCTTGATGTCGTCGATCTGGCCGTCCATCATGGCCCGTTTGCCATGCTCGGCCAGCTCCACGTCCAGTACCTTCAGCCGGTCGCCTGCCGAACGGCCCACCACGCCCACCACGCTGCGGGTGCCGATATCCAAGGCAAAGATCAGGTCTTTCTCCTGGGCCTTCAATTCTGCCATAGGCTTGCTCCTCTCTTCCGGGAGTTTTCAAGGGCATTGGAAAAAATTCTCTTGCAAAAAGGGGCCAGGAGGCGGCGTACACCGCCTCCTGGCTGCCCTTTTAAGTGCTCTTAATACTTGCTGAACACGCTGGCGGCGGAGCTGCTCTGAGGAGCGGGCTCATAGCTGCCCTCGTAAGAGGAGGGAGCGGCGCTGTAGGCGGGCTGGGGCTTGGGCATATAGCCGTCCTGGCGCAGCTTGAACCGGGCCAGCAGCTCCTTCATCAGGGCGGCCTGGCTGGACAGCTCCTCACTGGCGGCGGCGGACTCCTCGCTGGTGGCGGAGTTGGTCTGCACCACGGAGGAGATCTGGTCGATGCCCTCGGTCACCTGAGCGATGGCCTCGGACTCCTCCTCGGCGGCCTTGGTGATCTGCTCCACAGCAGCCACCACCTTGCCGGAACTCTCCACGGTCTTGTCCAGGGACTCGGACACCTTTTGGACGATCTCGTTGCCCTCCTTCACGGAGATGATGGAGCGGTCAATGAGTTCCTTGGTGGCCTTGGCGGCCTCATCGGACTTGGCGGACAGATTGCGCACCTCGTCGGCGACAACAGCGAACCCCTTGCCCGCGAAGACCGCTCGGGCGGCCGCGACTGCGGCGTTCAGAGCAAGGATT
>JAIEFH010000142.1 GCA_029067025.1 Oscillospiraceae bacterium
TGGGCTCGGAGCTGTGTATAAGCTACAGGTGTATGACCCCACCCACCCCGACGCGAACGAGGAGGGCTACCTGGAGATGCCCAACGTGGACATGGTGAAAGAGATCGCCGACGCCATGGCCGCCAGCCGGGCCTACGCTTCCAACGTCACCGCGTTCAACACACTGAAGTCCGTCATCTCCAGCGGCTTGGAGATCGGTCGGTAAGCAAGACTTTCGTGCATAAAAGGAGAAAACGGCTATGAGCGCTCCCATTGAGGGTATCACCAATACCGGGATCACCGGCATCACCAATACCATCCCCAAAATTACGCCTCCCACCTGGGGGACGCAGGAGGAGAAGGCCGCCGGACTTGACGAGATCAAGGACAGCCCCTTCGGCTCCATTTTCGGCTCCCTGATCCAGAACGTGAAGGACACCGACGCCGAGTTCACCCAGAACCAGTATCTGCTGGCTACCGGCCAGCTGGACAATCCCGTCCAGATGGGCATTTCCGCCTATAAGGCGGAGGTCGCGCTGGATCTGCTGATCCAAATGCGCAACAGGGCGCTGGAGGCTTATAACGAGCTGAAGAACATGAGCGTCTAAGGCAGATCGCCGTTTGGAAGAAAGGACGCGGAAAGCGGGGTGATGGGGCTTGGACAAGGAGAAGCTGAAGGGCTATCTCGACAAAGCAAAGACAGCCCTTGGAAAGATTTCTAAGAAAATCTGGATTATCATCGCGATCGCGGTGGCCGTCCTGGTCATCGCCATCGTCATTTTCCTGAAAACAAGGCCCTACGCTACTCTGATTGCCGGAGCCACCGATGAAGAGACGGCCACCGTGCTCTCCTGGCTCCAGGAGAATGGGTTTACGGATTATAAGATGGAGGGCTCCGGCACCATCCTGGTGCCCGCGGGTCAGGCCCCCAGCCTGAAGGCGAGGCTGCTCCAGGAGCAGTACTCCAAGTCCGACTCCTCCTACAGCGCGTACTTTGAGCAGGTGGGCGCCCTTTCCACCCAGGAGGACCGGCGTGTGGCCCAACTGGCGACCCTCACCGACAACTATAGGAAAACCATCCTCCAGTTCCCCGGTGTGCGGGACGTGGATGTGTCCATCAACCCGGGCGAGAATCGGGGCTACGTACTGGACAGCAACAACATGGTGGAGGCGTCCGCCGGCGTTTTCCTCTTTATGCAGAACGGCAAGACCCTCACCGACGGGCAGGCCAACGCCATCCGAAATTACATTGCCGCCGGCGTGCCCGGGCTGAAAGTCCAGAACGTGACCATCGAGGACAGCAACGGCACCGACTACAGCGGTGTCAGCAGCGGCAACGCCGCCGCCGCGGCCAGCTCGGCGCTGAAGCTCCAGATGGAGAAACAGTGGAGAACCCGGATTGAGGAACAGATCTATAACTGGCTGGCCGGTACATTTGGCCCGGACAACGTGAAGGTCTCCGTCAATGTCACCGTGGAACTGGGCGAAAAAACGATCAACGATTACAAGGTGACCCTGCCCGAGTTCGCTGAGGACGGCTCCACCGGCGGCAGGGGCGTGGTGAATAAGGAGTTTTACATCTACCAGTTCACCACCCCCGATGAGGGCGCCGTAGGCGGCGTGGTGGGCACCACGACCAACGCCGACCTACCCACCTATGTGGAGCAGGGGAACGCCGAGGCGGAGCTCCAGAGGATCCTGGAGGAGCAGGTAGAGAAAGATTACGACAACTCCAAGACCCAGACCCAGATGGTGATTACCGCCGCCACCCTGAAGGACGTTAGCGTGACGGTGACCATCGACTCGGAGAACTACGGGCCGGTCAACGTTGACGATGTCCGTGCCGGCGTGGCTACCTCGTCCGGCATCCTGGCCCCGCTGGAGCTGCCCGATGGCATGACCGCCAACGACTACCTGGCCCGGTACATTACGGTCGTCAACATCCCATTCTGGCGTGAGCCCGCGCCCACACCGACGCCCTCTTTCTTTGAGCGGCTGGGCATCCCCGAGTGGGTGGTGTATGCCGCCATCGGCGGGCTGGTGCTGTTCGTGATTATCCTGGTGGCCATCATCCTGCTGGTGCGCGGCCACAAGAAGAAAAAGCAGGCGGCGGAGCAGAGAGCCGTGGAGGAACTGATGGCCACGGCCATGCCCGGCCAGGTGATGGTAGAGGTTGGGCCGGATGGGCAGACTGTTGTGCAGCCCGTGCTGGATGAGAACGGCAACCCCGTGTCCGGCGCCGATGTGATGGATATGCACACCGAGCGCAGCATGGAGCTGCGCCAGAACATCCGGGATTATGTGGACGAGAATATGGAAGTCGCCGCCCTGCTGCTCAAGAGCTGGCTGAAGGAGGATGCAGACAATGGCTGACGCTGCGGTCGTGGAACAAAAAGCGGCTCCCGCCGAGGCCGGCGCCCCCGCGCCCGCCGCCAAGAAGCCGATCAAGAACGAAATTCCACTCACTGGCGCCCAGCGGGCCGCCACTGTGATCATCGCCTTGGGAGTGGAACGGGCGTCCGTGCTCTACAAGCACATGGAGCCCGAGGACGTGGAACAGCTCACCCTGGAAGTGGCCAAAATGGGCTTTCTGGGTTCGGAGCAGACCGAGTCCATCCTGAATGAATTTTATCAGTTGTGCCGCACCAACCGGGCGGTCACCGAGGGCGGTCTGGAATACGCCCGCACCGTGCTGGAAAAGGCGTACGGCGCCCAAGCGGCGGAGGAGCTGCTGGGCAAGGTGACCAAGTCCCTGCAAAACCGCAACTTCTCTTTCATGGAGAAGGCGGACGACAAGTCGCTGTACTCCGCTTTGCAGAACGAGCGTCCCCAGACGATTTCTCTGGTGCTGTCCTATGTGGACCCGGACAAGGCCGCCGGGGTTATCTCCCAGCTGGACGAGAAACGGCAGATCCAGGTGGTGGAGAGCATGGCCAAGATCGAGAGCGTGTCCCCCACGGCCGTCAAGATCATCGAGGCCGAGATGCGCAAGAAGTTCTCCAGCATCGTCACCAGCGCCAATGTGAAGGTGGGCGGCATCGACTACGTCGCCAACGTGATGAACAACCTGGACCGCACCAGCGAGAAGAACATCTTCGATGGGCTGTCCGCATACGACCAGGAGCTGGCCGACGAGATCCGCAAGCGGATGTTCGTGTTCGAGGACATCATCACCATGGACGACCGCTCCGTGCAGCGCTTCGTCCGGGACTGCGATCCCCGGGATCTGGTGCTGGCCCTCAAGGCCGCCAACGAGGAGGTCTCCAAGAAGCTGCTCAGCAATATGTCCACCCGTATGGCTCAGAATATCCGGGACGACCTGGAGATCACGACCAATGTCCGCATGAAGGACGTGGAGGACGCCCAGCAGCGTATCGTGGACATCATCCGCGACCTGGAGGAGAAGAACGAGATCGTGATCGCGAAGGGCGGAAAGGACGATATCATTGCCTAACATATTCAAAGCGTTCCTGTTTGGGGAGGCCAAGGATAAGTCTGATTCCGAGACAAAGGTGGAACCCTACCGCTTCCCAGACGCGGCGGAGCTGGTGGTGGAGCCCGAGCCTGAGGAAGAGCAGCCGCCCGCTTTGGAGCTGGATTCGTCCATTGAGACGGACGCCGAGCCGGAGGTTGACGCGGGCCCCCCGGGAGGATTCGACGCACTCATTGCCGACCCGGAACCCGAACCGGAGCCTGAGGTGAAGACGAGCCCCATCACCTTTGCCCAGATACAGGCCGAGGAGATCCTGGCCGACGCCCGGCGGGACGCGGAGCGCATCTTGAAGCAGGCCAGGGACGACGCCGACCGGGAGGCGGAGAACGTGTTCGCCAAAGCCCGGGAAGAGGGCTACCAGGAGGGCTATGTCCAGGGCATGGCCCAGGCGGCCGAGGAGTCCAAACAGCTCCGGGAGGAGCAGGCCCAGCGCATGGAGGAGGAAGTGCACCGCTTCATGGAGCATGCGGGGGTCGCCTTGGACCGGCAGATGGATCAGAGCGTGGACGACCTGCGGGATCTGGCCCTGGCGGTGGCGGAAAAGGTGGTGTGCGTCAGCCTGAAGAGCAGCGCCGACGTTATCAGCCGGATGATTCAGACCGCCATCGACAAGCGCAAGAAAAAAGAGTGGGTGCATATCTATATCTCGGAGTGCGACGCCAAGCGGCTCAGCCAGATTCCCGCCTCCCTGTCCGCGGCGCTCAGCGCCCTGTCCGACCGGGTGCGCATCATCCCCATGGCGGACGACGAGTCGGGCACCTGCATCATCGAGATGCCGGACGAGATCGTGGACGCCAGCACCGCCACCCAGCTGCATAATCTGCGCACCATCCTGACGGACACCGCCAACAGCGCGTCCGGGATTACGATAGTTTAGGAATTTGACAGGGCTTCCCATTCTCCCAGGCCGGGAAGGAAGCGCTGAAGCACAGGCCGGTGGAGTAAATTATGCCTTCCATCTTTCAACAAATGACCCGTCAGGTCTACAACGCGGAGCCCTACAGCCTGACGGGGAAAATTGAGAATATCGTGGGTATGTCCATCGAGGCCTCCGGCGGACGTGCCGCCGTGGGCGACATCTGCCGCATCTACAACGGCGACTCCGGCGGGCAGGTCACCGCCGAGGTGGTGGGCTTCAAGAACGACCACATCCTGCTCATGCCCTACTCGGACATGAGCGGCATCTCGGCGGGAAACTTCGTGCGCAACACCGGCGCGCAGCTCACCCTTCAGGTGGGCGAGTTTCTCCGGGGCCGCATCATCAACGCCCTGGGCCAGCCCATCGACGGCAAGGGTCCCTTTGAGGGGGGCACCTCTTACTGCGTGGGCGGCGGCTACATAAATCCCCTGGAGCGTCCCCCTATCCGGGAGCGCATCCAGTTCGGCGTGAAGGCCATCGACGGGCTTATCACGATTGGAAAAGGTCAGCGTATCGGCATATTCGCCGGCTCGGGCGTGGGAAAATCCACGCTGATGGGCATGATCGCGAAAAACGTCACCGCCGACATCAACGTCATCGCCCTGGTGGGCGAGCGTGGACGAGAAGTGCTGGAGTTTGTGGAGAAGGACCTGGGCGAGGAGGGCATGAAGCGGTCCATCCTGGTGGTTGCCACCTCCGACCAGCCCGCCATGCTGCGTATGCGCTGCCCCAGCGTGGCCACCGGCATCGCGGAGTACTTCCGGGATCAGGGGTACGACGTGCTGCTGATGATGGATTCCCTCACCCGTTTCGCCATGGCCCAGCGGGAGATCGGCCTGGCCATTGGCGAGCCACCGGTGTCCAGAGGCTATACCCCCTCCATGTACGCGGAAATGCCCAAGCTGCTGGAGCGAAGCGGCAATTTCAGCCGGGGCTCCATCACCGGCGTCTACACCGTGCTGGTGGAGGGCGACGACACCAACGAGCCCATCGCGGACACGGTGCGCGGCATTCTGGACGGGCACATCGTCCTGTCCCGGCAGCTTGCCAACTCCAACCACTATCCGGCCATTGACGTGAGCGCCAGCATCTCCCGTCTGATGGTGGAGATCGTCTCCCCGGAACACAGGCAGCTTGCCTCCCGCCTCCGGGACATCATGAGCGTGTACGAGAAAAACGCCGACCTGGTGGCCATCGGGGCCTACAAGCCGGGGAGCAACCGCAAGCTGGACTACGCCATGTCCAAGATCGACGCGGTGAACGACTTCCTCACCCAGGATGTGAACCAGGCTTTTTCCTATGACCAGTGTGTGGCCGAGATGGCCAAGTTGCTGAAATAACCCCGCGAGGTGCTGAAGAAAGATGAAGAAATTCAAATTCGCGCTGGACTCGGTGCTGTCCTACAAAGAACAGGTACTGGAGTCCCTCCAAGGCGAGCACGCCGCCATCCTGGCCCAGGTTCGGGAACAGGAGGAAGTGCTGGAGGCCGTCTGGCAGGACTACCGGGACTGCAACGAGGAGTACCGCCAGCGCAAGGAAGAGGGCATTACCATCACCGACGCCATGGTCTACCAGAACGGCCTGCGGGTGCTGGAGCGCAATATCCAGACGGAGACCGAAAAGCTGGAGGAGCTGAAAAAACAGGAAGAGGCCAAGCGCCAAGAGGTGGTGGACGCCAAGATCGACACCTCATCCATCGAGAAGCTGAAGGACAAAAAGCTGGAGCTTTACAACAAGGAAGTGGCCAAGAGCGAGGAGCTGCTCATCGACGAGTTTGTCAGCTCCGCCCGGGCGCGGGCCAGTATCGGAGCATAAAATACCCGGGGCCCCAACAAAGCCGTCTCTGACGAAGTCCAATCCGGCGCTTGCGCCGTTTGGAAATATATATCCCAATATAAGGAGGTGTAAGAAAAATGGATCAGATGAACAGCTTGGCCATGTCCATGCTTCAGACTGCGGCCAGCACCACCGAACTGCCCAAGACCGGAAAGGGCGGTGGGACGGACGAGTTCCAGAAGCTGCTGGAAAAGGCCCAGTCCGGCCAGACTGACAGCCAGGTCGAGGCGCGGCCCCGTGCCAAGGCCGAAACCACGGCGAAGAAGGCCAAGACCCCTGCCCAGAAAGAGGAGCCGGCGGAAGACCCCAAGCAGCTCCAGGTGTACTTGGTTCCCCTGACCCAGGAGCAGCTGAGCCAGATCCCAGCCGAGTGGCTGCCCGCCAATTTGGAAGAGGGCGAACCTGTCGTGTGTATCGGTGTGCGCACCGGTGAGAACGGCGAGGATGTCCCGGTTCTGATGGGCGCCAACGAGGCCGCTCAGCGGTACGGCAAGGAGGTTGTCGCTCCCTGGCAGACGTTCGACGTCTCCGACCCCGAGGCCGACGCGATTCTGGAGGCCACCGCCCCCGGCGCGGACAACAGCCCCGCGGCCATGCTGGAGAAGGTGGTGGACGAGGAGATCGGCCAGGTGGCCCAGACCGCCGTCGAGGAGGTCAAGCCCCAGGAGAAGGACGACGACCAGGTGGAACTTGTCGACGTGGAGCAGGGCTCCCAGCGTATTTTCCACGACGTGGAGGCCGCCCCGGTGAAGGTGGGCGAGGCGGAGAGCACAGAGCAGACCAATGAGGCCGACGTGGTTCGGCAGGTGAACGACCAGATCGCCCAGGCGATCCAGAGCGGCGAGTCCACCGTGACGGTGAGGCTCAACCCGGAGAATCTGGGAGAGGTCACCGTGCAGGTCAGCATGAAGTCTGACGGCGTCCTCAATGTGGCCATCAGCGCCCGCAACGACGACACCAGGGCACTGCTGGAGCGCCACGCCGCCAATCTTCAGGAGATGGTCAGCAGCTGCACCCAGCAGAGCGTGGAAGTGAACGTCCAGCGCCAGCAGGAGAGCCAGCAGAACCAGAACCAGCAGAGCTATGACGGCCACAACGGCCACGCCCAGGACGGGCAGGAGCGCCGCCGCCGGCAGCATGAGCAGACCAATCCCCAGGACTTTATGCAGCAGCTGCGGCTGGGCCTCATCCCCACGGACGGGGAGATTTAAACAGAAAGGAGTACTTAGCGAATGGGAACCAGTTCGTATTCTATGGCTGACATCGCCAGCTTGACCAAGTCGACCGCGATCGCTACGGCGAAAAACAGCACCAGCCGTAAGGGCAACACCGAGCTGACGATGCAGGACTTCCTCCAGCTTATGGTGGTGCAGCTCCAGAACCAGTCCATCGACGACACCATGGACACCAGCGAGATGATGAACCAGATGGTGCAGATGCAGATGGTCACCGCCATCACCAACATGAACGAGATCAGCGTCATGACCTATGCCAGCTCCATGGTGGGCAAGATCGTCACCATCGGCATCGTGGAGAACAACGCCCTGGAGGAGCGGGAGGTCGAGGTCATCGGCACCGGCATTTCCAACGGCCAGCAGGTCATCTTTGGCAGGGACGGCAAGGGCAACGTGGAGACCTACGCGCTGAACCAGATCATGGCCGTGGGCAGACTGCCCGAGATCCAGAAGGAGCAGGGCGTTGTGGACGAGGACGGCAACCTGATTGATAAGACGGAAGGCGCGGACAAGACGGAAGGCGCCGGGAATACTGGCACCGGCACCGAGCAGCCCCCTGTGGATCAGACCCAGGGCACCCAGACCCCGGAATACAACGGCGAGCAGGGAGCGCCCACCGACAACACGTGAGAAAAACGAGGTGACATGAAATGATCCAGCGTGTATCAGGACTCCAGCGCACGGACGCGCCACAAGCCCGGGTACAGCAGCAGGGGCAGACCGGCGGCGGATTCGGCGCCATGCTCCAGCAGGAGCTGGTCAAAAGCGAACAGCCCCAGGGCGTGGCCTTTTCCAAACACGCAATCTCCCGGGCGCAGGAGCGGGGCATTGAGGTAACGCCGGATCTGATGGATCAGCTGGCGGGCAGCGTCATCCGAGCCCAGGCCAAGGGAGCCACCAACATCCTGGCCATGGACGCTGAGAAGGCATTTATCATCAATGTGCCCAATGCCAAGGTGATTACCGCTATCACCCAGGAGGAAATGAGACAAAATATCTTTACGAATATTGACGGCGCCGTTTTCCTGTAATATGATAAACAGATGGCAGGACCGGATTCGGATGCTATTGGCCCCATGTCTGATTGACATGGGCCGAACGGCGCCAAATCGAAAGGAGTTAATTATCACACTATGACTGGTGCAATGTATGCGGCCATCGCTGGCCTGCGAACCCATATGCAGAACCTGAACGTAATCGGCAACAACGTGGCCAACGTCAACACCCAGAGCTATAAATCCGCCCGTTCGGTGTTCAAGACGGCCATCTATACCACCCTGTCCGGCGGCTCCGACGGCACCGAGATCGTGGGCGGCGCCAACCCCTCTCAGATCGGCTACGGCTCCAATATGGCCAGCGTGGGCATCGACATGAGTACGGGCAACTACGCCGTTACCGGCAACGCCACCGACATGATGCTGGACGGCGACGGCTTCTTCCTCATGGGCAACAAGGACGTGGCCGACACCTTTAACGGCAGCAACGGCGACGTGAGCAAGCTCACCTCCCTGACCCTCACGCGGCTGGGCAACTTCGGCTTCAAGGCCGACGGCTACCTGACCAACGACGACCTGTGCGTCTACGGCTTTATGTGCATCGGCGTGTGGGGCGACGCCAACCACCCGATGGAGATCGCGGGTGAAAACGGAGCGACGACCCCCAACCCCGCCGCCTTGGGCAAAAAGGCGGGCGACCCCATCTTCAGCGACCAGTTGGTGCCCATCCGCTTCCCCGGCGTGCGCATGACCGAGCGCTACTACGACGAGGAAGGCGTGGAGCTTGCCGGCCAGGATTTGACGACAGCCCAAGGACTGAACGCCACTCAGCTGGCGGCGAGAGGCTGGACTGTTCAAGAGGTGGGCGAGATCATGTACGCTACCACCGGCGCCGACGGCATCGGCAAGCTCCAGGACGCCTATTATTATGTGGATCCGACCACCGGCGAGGCGGTTGAGGCGGGCCAGGACGGCCAGTATCCTGCCGGCGCGGTCAAGACGCTTTACAGCAAGGCTCAGTTCACCGGCATCACCGTGGATCAAAAGACCGGCCTGATTACCGGCACCAGCAATGAGACCAACGAGGTGGTCACCATCGGCTGCGTGGCGGTGGGCCAGGTGACCAACCCCAACGGCGTGACCCAGATCGGCAACAGCTACTACAACGCGGGCGCCGGCTCCGGCGACCTGACCATCTCCGTTCTGGGCGGCGGCGCCTCGAAGCTGGGCATCAACTACGTAAACGGCGAGCTCACCCGCGCCCGCGCGCAGGCTGAAGCCGGCACTGGCGGCACCGGTGGCACTGGCGGGACTGGCGGCACCGGCGGCGACACCAACACAGTAGAGGTCGAATACGCCGACGGGATGCGCATCCGCAACGGCGGCAAGACCACCCTGCTGTCCAACGGCCTGGAGATGTCCAAGACCGACCTGGCCCAGGAGATCTCCAACATGATCCTGACCCAGCGCGGCTATCAGGCCAACACCCGTATCATCACCGTGACCGACTCCATGCTGGAGGAACTGGTCAACATGAAGCGCTGATTTTCAGTAATTTGAACGCGGCCCGGCCCGGGGGAGGCTAAAACCTCCCTCCGGGCCAGCCCCCTGTGGTCCCCAACTAAGAAGGAGGTTTGCGCGATGATCGTCCTGACAAAACGTAACCATGAGAAATTCCTGGTCAACCATTTGCAGATCGAGTACATCGAGACCATCCCCGAATCCAAGATCGTCATGATGAACCACGACTTCTACCTCGTCCGCGAGAGCACGGAGGAGATCATTGATAAGATCGCGAAGTACAACGCCAAGGTGATGGACATCCAGCGTGAGATCGCCGTGGTGGATAAGCGATAAAGACAGAGACAAAGCGTCCGGGCCGACCGCTCTGCGCCCCGGCATTGGAGGTAGTGCTGTAGTATGAATATTACATATATCATTGGCCTTGTCCTGGCCATCCTGGTGTTCCTGCTGGGCTGTGTGCTGGGCATCAACATCGGCCCTGCGGCGGCGGCGGCTCAGAAGCCTCTGTTTGAGTTCAACCCCGGCAACCTGTGGAACTTCTTCGACGCGGCCAGTATCTTCATCGTCATCGGCTGTACCTTCGCCATCGTGGTGGCCAGCTTCCCGGCCAGCACCCTGTCGTCCATCCCCAAGCACTTCGGGGTCATGCTCAACGCCGGGAAGTTCAACCCCATGACCTACATCGACCAGCTGGTGGATCTGGCCCAAACCGCCCGTAAAAACGGCCTGCTGGCCCTGGAAGGCAAGGCCAACGAGCAGGAGGACCCCTTCTTTAAACAGGCCATCATGCTCATCGTGGACGCCAACGACCCGGACAAGGTGCGGGCCATCCTGGAGAACGACATCGACTGTATGTCCGCCCGGCATGAGGACGCGGCGGCGCTGTATGACAAAGCGTCGTCAGTGGCCCCGGCCTTCGGCATGGTGGGTACGCTGGTGGGCCTGATCAATATGCTGGCTTCCATGGATCCCACCAGCGGCGGCGGCGACCTGGGCAAGGACATGGGCACCGCCCTGATCACCACCCTGTACGGCTGTATCCTGGCCCACATGATCTTCGGCCCCATCGCCAACAACCTGCGGATCCGGGACGGCGAGGAAGTGCTGTGCAAGCAGATCATCGTGGAGGGCATCATGTCCATCCAGTCCGGCGAGAACCCAAAGGCTCTGCGGGAGAAGCTGCTGACCTACATTCCCCAGGGACAGCGGGAGGCCGCGAGCAGCTCCGCTGGTTCCGGCGGAGAATAAGACAGCTGTCATTTTCGCGCAATGTGAGATAAAGGAGTTGAGAACATGGCGAAAAAGAAATCAGGCGGTGGCGGCGGCGCTAACTGGATGGATACATATGGCGACATGGTGACCCTGCTTCTGTGCTTCTTCGTCCTGCTCTATTCCATGTCCACCATCAGCGAGGACAAGTGGAAGGCCATTGTCCAGAGCTTCAACCCCCTGGCCACCGAGATCACCACTGACCCGGGAGGGAAGGGAGGCCCCTTCGCCGATCCAGATGTTGGGGACAAGAACCCCGGCCTAAGCGAAATTGAGAGCGCCCAGAAGATAATCGACGACATGATGGAGCAGATGGAAGAGGCGCTCAAGCAGATGGCCGCCAACGAAGGGCTGGGCGACGCCATCTCCGTGGAGCTGACCGGCGGCAAGATCTATGTCAAATTCAGCGACACCGTGTTCTTCGGCGGCAACAGCTCCACGCTGAAGCCGGAGGCCCAGGAGATCCTGCGCCAGGTGTGTGCCGTGCTGGACGCGGGGAAGGACGCCATCGAGGAGATTCGCGTCCAGGGACATACTGCTCAGCAGTACGATGACCGGCCCAACGAGCCCCACGGCGACCGTCAGCTGGCCAGCAATCGGGCTACGGAAGTGGTGTATTTCATTCAGACCAACAGCTCCATCCACCCCGCCCGGCTCATCAGCGAGGGCTACGGCCAGTGGAGGCCCATTAGGGATAACCAGGGTGAGGAGAACAAAGCCCCTAACCGCCGGGTGGAAATGATCATCAGCGGCGTGGACCTGGAGAACAACACCGAGCTGAGCGAGGCGTTGTCCAAGTTCATCAGCTTAGACGGCGGGGAGCCGTAAGGCACCGCAAAAAATTCAGCAGATTAGGTGAGGTGATTCGATGGCTGAGGTATTGTCGCAGAGCCAAATTGACGCGCTTTTGAACTCGATGCGCAGCGGCGGCGACGCGGAAAAAGCGGAGGAAAAGCAGCCGGAGAAGAAGTATCGGAAATATGACTTCACCACCCCCCGCAAATTTACCAAAGACCGGATCAAGATGCTCAACGGCATCTTTGAGAACTATACGAGGGTCATCAGCTCCCGGCTCAACGCCCAGCTGCGCACCAACTGCGAGATCACGGTGGAGAGCATCGAGGAGCAGAAGTTCTACGAGTTCAACAACGCCCTCACAGAGGGGGATGTGCTGGCCATGGTGGACACCACCATCCATCCCATCCTCCGCCCCTGGGATACAGGGGGAGAGGACAAGGACATTGTGGTGGAGGACCCGGTGATGGTGTACCTGTCCACCTCTACCGCGCTGGCGATGATGGACCGGATGATGGGCAGCGAGGACAACTCGGAGCGGGATGTGCCCATGGGGTACGCTTACACCGACCTGGAGCTCCAGCTGTACGAGCACCTGATGAAGGACATCATCACCCTGATGGGAAGCAGCTGGGAGAACTACGTGCCCATCACCTTTGAGTACAACCGGACCCAGGTGAACCCCACTCTGGTCCAGCTTCTGAACCTGGACGAGACAGTGGTGCTGGTGGACATGAAGCTGAATTTCGGCGGCAGCGAGGGCCGGATGAGCATCGTGCTTCCGGGCAATATGCTGATGAGCGTATTCGGCGAGGTCAACCGGGAGAGCATGGGCCGCAAGGTGGCCAGCGAGGACAACTCGGATGAGATTTTCGACAAGCTGCGGGATTCCAGCTTGGAGATTATCGCCGCACTGGGTGAGACCCGAATCTCCCTCAGTGATATTTACCACCTGAACGTGGGCGATGTGGTGGATCTGGGCAGATCGAAGGATTCGCCGGTATTTTTGGAGATCGGTGGTTACCAGTGGTTTACCGGGCGCATGGGAACCCACAAGAAAAACATGGCCATCAAGATAGACGAGGTGTGCTATTCGGCCGAGCAAAGGAGCGAATAACGGATGGAGAAGGAAATGTTCAGCCCAATGGCGATTGATGCCTTGGGCGAGATGATGAATATCAGCCTGGGCTCCTCGGCCACCGCGGTGTCAAATATGCTGGATCATCGGGTGGATATTACCACACCCACGGTCTCAGTGGTGGACGTGAAGGACTTCTCCCTGGGCAATCTGGAGCCGGCCATCGGCGTGGAAATCAGGTACGTCGAGGGCCTGGAGGGCAGCAACATCATGCTGCTCAAGCGCAGCGACATCAAGATCATTGTGGACATCCTCATGGGGATGGAGACAGCCGAGGAGGACTTCGAACTCAACGAGCTGACCATCAGCTGTGTGTGCGAGGTTATGAACCAGATGATGGGCTCGGCTGCCACCGCCATGTCCGACTTCCTGGGCTTCCGCGTGGACATCTCCACGCCCCAGTCCTTTGAGCTGGACAGTCTGGAGCATTTCAAGCAGGACCATATGCCCAAGGGCGCGGAGCAGGTTGTGGTGGTTCGCTTCTTCCTGAAGATCGAGAACGCGCTGGAGAGCGAGTTCATGAACGTGATGAGCGTGTCCCTGGCCAAGGAGCTGCTCAAGAGCCTGGGCCTGGAGAGCGAAGTGTCCAGCGGCGTGCCGGACGGAGCGCCCCTCCCGGAGGCGGCCCCCGAGCCGGAGCTCAGCAACCGGGTGATGAGCCAGGAGGAGATCGAGGCCCTGCTCCACGGAGGCGGGGCGGCTCCCGCTCCCGAACCGGAGCCCGCCCCGGCGGGCGGCGACCGGAAGATGAGCCAGGAGGACATCGAGAAGCTGCTGGCCGGAGGCATTCCGCCCGCTGAGCCGGAACCCGCCCCCGCGCCCGCTGGCGGCGACAAGAAAATGAGCCAGGAGGACATTGAGAAGATGCTGGCTGGTATGAACAGTGAGCCCGCCCCCGCTCCCGCGGCCCAGGCGGCGCCCGTTCAGGCTCCTGCGGCCCAGGCAGCGCCTTCCCAGGCTCCTGCGGCGCAGATGCCGCCCCAGGGAATGCCGTCCAGCCCCCAGATGGGCCAGCCGGGACAGATGCCTCCATACCCCTATCCGCCCATGCCCGGGCCGGACGGACAGATGCAGGGCGGTTACATGGGCTATCCCCCCATGTACTATCCGCCGTATCCCTACCCCTATCCCCCCCAGCCGGAGCAGCCCCAGAAGGCCGCTCCCGAGCCCAAGGTCATCGCCACCAAGCCCGCGCCCATGGAGCCGCTTGACGCGACGGAGCGCCTGGGCAAAGAGCAGGCGCAGAACCTGGACCTCATCATGGAGGTGCCTCTCCAGGTGACGGTGGAAATCGGCAGGGCGCGCCGGAAGGTGCAGGATATTCTGGAATTCGCCAAGGGTTCGCTGGTGGTGCTGGATAAGCTGGCTGGCGACCAGGTGGATCTGTTTGTCAACGGCAAGTGCATCGCCCGGGGCGAGGTGGTGGTCATTGAGGACAACTTCGGCGTCCGCATCACCGAGATTGTGCAGACCCCAGGCATTGAGATGCTGGCAACCGGCAGATAAGGCCGAACTCATAAAACCCGCCCCGGAAAACCCAAGCCGCGGGCCACAACATCAATGAAAAAGGATGGATTAACCAATGGCTAAGAAAATTCTGTTAGTGGACGACGCCGCTTTTATGCGCAAGATGATCAAGGACACGCTGACCAAGAATGGCTACACCGATGTGTACGAGGCTGTGGACGGCGCCGACGCCGTGGAGAAGTTCAGCGAGATCGGCCCCGACCTGGTGGTCATGGACATCACCATGCCCAACATGGACGGCCTGGAGGCCCTGAAGGCCATCCGCGCCAAGGATGGCAGCGCCAACGTGGTTATGTGCTCCGCCATGGGCCAGGAGTCCATGGTTATGGACGCCGTGCGCTCCGGCGCCAAGGACTTCATCGTCAAGCCCTTTAAGCCCGACCGCGTGCTCAAGACCGTCACCTCCATTCTGGGCGCGCCCTGACGGAGATGCCGCGGCATAGCTGCCCGATCGCGCTGAGCACAGCGTCTTTGGGAAACAATTTGCTCTCCCTGGCCTGGGTGCTGGTGTGTGTGGCGGTCATCATCGTGCTGGCCTACCTGTTCACCAAGTACGCGGTGGGCAGGGGCGGCGGCTTTCTGGGCGCGGGCGGCGGCACGGATCGTTTCAAGGTGCTGTGCCGTCTGTCCCTGGGAAGGGATCAAGCCGCGGTGCTGGTTCGGGCGGGAGAGCGCTATCTTCTGCTGGGGGTGGCTCCCTCGGGCATTACGGTGCTGGCGGAGCTGACTCAGGAGGAGGCCGAGAGCCTGTACGTGCGCCCTGACCATCAGCCGGCGCCTCCCAGCTTTGGGGAAGCGCTGCGCACCGTACTCAAGCAAAAGAAACCGAGGTGAGGATGGGATGCCGACGGACAGTTTGATCAACATCAACGGAGACAGCGTACAGACCCTGGAGATTCTGTTCCTCACCACCATGATCGCCCTGCTGCCCTCCATGCTGGTGATGATGACCTCCTTCACCCGGTACATCATCTCCCTGTCCTTCCTGCGCAACGCCATGGGTACGCAGCAGAGTCCGCCCAACGTGGTACTGGTGGGCATTGCTATGTTTCTCACCCTCATCACCATGAACCCGGTGATTACCCGCATCCAGACGGAGGCGTGGGTGCCGTACACCGAGCAGGAGATCGGCCAGGAGGAGTTCCTGGCCCGGGCGTCCGTCCCGCTGAAGGAATTTATGCTGCACAACACCGAGCCAAACACCCTGCGGATGTTCTGTAATCTGGCCCATGTGGACGTGCCCGATGACGCCGCCGGGCTGGACGGGGTGGCGATGGATCTGCCCCTGCGCATCATCGTGCCCGCTTTCATGACCCAGGAGCTGCAAAAAGCGTTCTACACCGGATTGCTGCTGTACATCCCCTTTATGCTCATCGACATCGTGGTATCCTCCACGCTGATGAGTATGGGCATGATTATGCTGCCGCCGGCCATGATCTCCACCCCCTTCAAGCTGCTTTTGTTCGTCTCTATCAACGGCTGGAGCCTGCTGTTCTCCTCTTTGGTGCAGAGCGTCCGGTAAGTTCCGCCCCCAAGGAAGGAGTACACTATGGATACCTCGCAGGTGATGGATCTTCTTCGGGACGCGGTGGGCGTGGCCATTAGGCTGTGCAGCCCCATGCTGCTGCTGGCTATGCTGGTGGGCGTGGTGGTGGCCATTTTTCAGGCTGTCACCCAAATCCACGAACAGATCATCGGCTTTGTGCTGAAGCTCATCGTGGTGGTAGCGGTGCTTCTGCTGGGGGGCGGCTGGATGATGGACACCCTTCAGGACTATACCTATCAGATTTTTACCCTGATCGCCAGTTAGGCCGGGAGGGGGCGCTTCCATGATTGACTGGGCGGCACTGACCGCGTTTCTGTTTATCACCGCCCGCGTCAGCGGGTTCATCCTCTTCAACCCCATCCTGGGGCGCACCAACATCCCCGCCGCGTTCCGCACGGGCATGGCTTTGGTGCTGTCCGTTTTTGTGGCCTCGGCGTCCACCCTTCAGGTTACCGCGCCGGCAGGCATCATCGAGCTGTGCGTCCGGCTGCTGCTGGAGATCGCGGTGGGCTTTTTGCTGGGGATCGCGGTGAACTTTTTCTTCTATATCCCGCAGTTGGCGGGTTCCATGATCGATACCCAGATGGGTATGACCATGAATCAGATGTATGACCCGGGTTCGTCCGCCAATCTGTCGGTAACCGGGCAGCTGCTGAACACCCTGATGACCCTGCTGTTCTTCGCGGGGGGCGGACATCTCACACTGCTGCGGCTGTTCCTCACCTCACAGGACGTCGTGCCCCTGGGTATGGTGTCCATCGGCCTGCCCGCCTACAATTTGCTGCTGGAGCTGTTCGTGGAGTGCACCGTGCTGGGCGTGAAGCTGTGTATGCCCATACTCGTGGCGGAGCTTATGGCCCAGGTGGGCATGGGGGTGCTGATGAAAGTCATCCCCCAGATCAACGTGTTTGCCATCAATATCGAGCTGAAGGTCATCGTGGGGCTGGCGCTGCTGCTGGTGCTGGTCATCCCCTTCAGCGAGTTCCTCCTCCAGGCGGAGGCGGCCATGCTCAACGCGCTCCACGATATTCTGACCCTGACCGGGTGATGTTCTGACAGTACGCATTCACAAAATCCCATCCTCCACCCTTCTGAGGAGCGGGAACGCGCGGCTCAAAGGGGGGACAGACGTTGCCCGAGGGAAATAAAACAGAAAAAGCAACCCCGAAAAAGCGACGGGACGAACGAAAAAAAGGCAACGTCTTTAAGAGCCAGGACGCGGTGGCGGTGGCTGGCCTGCTGACCACTTTTGCCACCCTGTGGCTGCTCACCGGCGCGTTTACCGACCAATTGGGGGGCTTTATGGCCCTTTGCCTGACCACCGTGGGGGAGGAACCCCGGGAGGTGTCCGGCCTGGCCGGCGAGCTGGAGGTCCAGGGCATCATGGTCATTCTCAAGACCGTGGGCCCGGTGGTGGCGGTGGCCATTCTGGCCGCTGTGGCGGCCACCTTCGCCCAGACCAAGTTCCTGGTCAGCACGGAATCAATGAAGCCAAAATTCAGCCGGCTCAATCCTTTGGAGGGATTCAAGCGGCTGTTTTCCCTAAAAAGTCTCGTTGAGACGTTGAAGAATCTGATCAAGATCGTCATTCTGATGGCCATCATCTTCCTGAGCATCCGGGATATGTTCCTGGAGAGCTCCCGCTACCTGTACACCGACCTGACCGTTGCCGTGGCCCATCTGGTGCAGATGGCAGGTGGAATGGTGATGCGCATTTGCATCGCCTTCGTGGCGGTGGCCGCTCTGGACTTCTTCTACCAATGGTGGGACTATGAGCGGCAGATGAAAATGACGAAGCAGGAGGTCAAGGAAGAGTACAAACAGATGGAAGGCGACCCCCAGGTGAAGGGGAAGATCAAGGAGATCCAGCGCCGCCGGGCTCAGCAGCGCATGATGCAGCAGGTGCCTGGGTCGGACGTGGTCATCCGTAACCCTACCCACTTCGCCGTGGCTCTCCGCTATAAGCCGGATGAGGATGACGCCCCCATTGTGCTGGCCAAGGGCCAGGACAACATCGCCATGCGCATCGTGGAGATCGCCGAGGAGAACAAAATCGCGGTGGTCGAAAATGTGCCCCTGGCCCGGGCGCTGTATGCCCAGACGGAACTGAACCAGATGATCCCGCCGGATCTGTACGGGCCGGTGGCGGAGGTGCTGGTGTACATCTTCAAGCTGAACGAAAAGAAGCAGATTGTCAAATAAGGACCCTAGGGCCCCCCACAAAGCCGCCTTAAACGGGGCTCCCGCAAAAGCGATTTTCAGCTTTTGTGGGGAGAGGAGAGACAGCGGAATGAATGAGCGTTCGCCGAAGGCGGAAGCGAGTGATATGAAGCTTGTCTCGACGATGTGGGGAGAGGAGCCGCAACGGAATGAGCAAGCTTTCGGCGTCAGCCGGAAGCGAGTGATATGGAGTTT
Source organism: Oscillospiraceae bacterium (assembly GCA_029067025.1). GTDB lineage: Bacteria > Bacillota > Clostridia > Oscillospirales > Oscillospiraceae > Enterenecus. Next base: position 18,672 of record JAIEFH010000142.1, read on the forward strand.
GCGGCGACGAAGGAGGTGACCCGCCATGCTCAAACGCATTTTAAACAATAGCATAGCGTTGTTCGTGGTGGTCGTGGTCATGTTCCTGTTCATCCCGCTGCACCCCGTGATTCTGGATATCCTGCTCATCATCAACATCGGGCTGTCCATCATGATCCTGATGATCACCATGAACATCTCGGAGGCGCTGGATTTCTCCATTTTCCCATCCCTGCTGTTGATTACGACGCTATTCCGGCTGGGCATGAACGTGTCCAGTACCCGGATGATCCTCACCACCGGCTATCCCGGCGAAGTCATCGAAAACTTTGGTCGGCTGGTCACCCAGGGCGATATTGTGGTAGGCTTCGTGATCTTCTTTATCATCGTGCTGGTGCAGCTCATTGTCATCACCAAGGGCGCGGAGCGCGTGTCCGAAGTGGCCGCCCGCTTTACCCTGGACGCCATGCCCGGCAAGCAGATGGCCATTGACGCCGACCTGTCCTCCGGCCTCATTGACGAGCAGCAGGCCCGTATCCGCCGTGAGAAGATTCAGAAGGAAGCCGACTTCTACGGCGCCATGGACGGCGCCACCAAGATCGTCAAGGGCGACTCCACCATGTCCATCATCATCACCCTCATCAACCTGGTGGGCGGTATCATCATCGGCATGGTGGTCAAGGGCGGCAGCATCGGCGACGTGATGCAGCAGTACTGCATCCTGACCATCGGCGACGGCCTGGTGTCCCAGATCCCATCCCTGATGATCTCCACCGCCACCGGCATGATTGTCACCCGTTCCGTGTCCGAGGGCAGCCTGAACGTGGACGTGATCTCCCAGTTCAAGGCCCAGCCCCGAGCCATTATGACCACCGGCGTTATCCTGCTGTTCCTGGGTGTCATTCCCGGTACGCCCACCATCCCGCTCCTGGTGGGCGGCGCGGCCCTGGTGGGCGGCGGATTCTTCGTTACCCGCCAGATGAGCGCCCAGCAGCAGGCGGAGGCCGCCGCGGCCCAGGCTCCCGCCGAGCCCCCTGAGCTGACCGCGCCCAGCGAGAGCGACTACTACAAGGACATCAACAACGTATATACCCTGCTGTCGGTGGAGCCGGTGGAGATGGAATTCGGCTACAGCCTCATTCCCCTGGTGGACGAGAGCCACGGCGGCAAGCTCATCAGCCGCATCGTCATCTTCCGGCGGCAGTACGCCCAGGATATGGGCTTTGTCATCCCGTCCATCCGCCTGCACGACGGCTCCGCGCTGGGCACCAACCAGTACTGCATCCGCATCAAGGGAGAAGTGGTGGCCCAGGGCGAGATCCTGGTGGATTACTATCTGGCTCTCGAGCCGCCCAACCCCCTGGGCGAGATCGACGGCATCGAGACCATCGAGCCGGCCTACGGCATCCCCTCCCGGTGGATTCTGCCGGAGAACAAGGAGATGGCGGAGATCTACGGCTACAACGTCATCGACCCGCTGTCCGTCATGCTGACCCACCTGGCGGAGACGGTGAAAAAGCACGCCTACGAGCTGCTCAACCGGGCCGAGACCATCCGCCTGGTGGACAATCTGAAGCAGACCTCCCCGGAGCTGGTGGAGGAGGCGGTTCCCGCCATCATCCCCTACTCCAAGCTGGAGAAGCTGCTGCGCAACCTCCTTCAGGAGGGCGTGCCCATCAAGGATCTGGCCACCATCGTAGAGACCGCCGCCGACGCCTTCTCCCAGGGCCGGGATCTGGATATGGCCACCGAGCAGGTGCGCGGCGCCCTGGCCCGCACCATCACCCGCCGGTTCTGCGAGGACGGCCAGCTCCGGGTCATCACCCTGGACGCCGAGGTGGAGAAGAAGATCATCTCCTCCCTCACCCGGAACGAGCAGGGTGTGTACCTGGCCATGGGCCCCGACCTGATGCAGACCATCATCGCCCAAATGGCGGAGCATCTGAAAAAATTCGGCGATCTGTCCCAGACGCCGGTCATCCTGGTCAGCCAGGTGATCCGGGGCTATTTCAGCAAAATGATTACCCAATTCTACCCCAATGTCTACGTGCTGTCCTTCAATGAGATTACCAACACCGTGCAGATCCAGGCCTTGGGCAACATCACCGACCAGACGGCCGCCCAGACCCAGAGAAGGGCGGTGGGCACATGAGCGCGGGCGTTGTCCGGCGGAGATACACCCCGGACGAGGTCGAGGCCATGCCCACCCCCGAGCTGCTCTCCCTCTACAAGCAGACCGGGGATGAGGAGCTGAAGTGGCCCCTGGTGCTGCGGTATGAGGGCCTCATCAAGAGCGCGGCGCTGCAGATACGGGGTGTGTACAGCAGCTTTGCCCAGGTGGACGACATCGTCAGCGAGGGCATCCTCACTCTGCTCAGCTCCATCGACAAGTTTGACCCGGACAAGGGCATCAAGTTTGAGACCTACGTGGCCAAGCGTATCCGCGGCATGGTCATCGACCTGGCCCGGAAGCAGGACTGGCTGCCCCGGAATATCCGGCAGCGGGCCAAGGAGATCGACGCCGCTGTGTCCAATCTGGCCAATGAGCTGGGGCGCTTCCCCACCGACCACGAGGTGGCGGATCACTTGGGTATGCCCACCGACAAGTACCAGAAGGAGGCCGCCCGGGTGGCGCTGAGCAACACCCTGTCCCTGGACGCGCTGATGGACGCCCGGGATTTGGAGGGCCACCGCTTTGAGGTGTCCTCTGAGGATCCCACCGTCCAGCCGGAGACTGTGCTGGAGGATCAGGAGCTCCAGCAGACCCTGGCCCAGGGCGTCGCCGCCCTCCAGGAAAACGAGCAGATCGTCTTGTCCCTCTATTATGAGAAAAACCTTCATATGAAAGAGATCGCTCAGGTGATGGGGGTCAGCGAACCCCGCATCTCCCAGATCCACTCCCGGGCCATCCAGAAGCTGCGGGATCATATGGGCGCGTACATGAACAGCGAAGCCCCACAGAAAACCTCTAAAAAGCGGAAGAAGGTATGATGCAAGATGTTTAAGGGCTTTTATAACCTCACATCGGGGATGCTGACCCAGCAGCGCCACTTGAACGTGGTGGGCAACAACATGGTGAACATCTCCACCGCGGGCTTTAAGGAGAGCCGGTACACCGCCACTACCTTTGATGACGTGATGTATACCCGCGTGGGCAACAAGGAGAAGGAGTATACCGAGATCGGGCGGCAGAGCTATATCCGGGCCAACAGCGAGATCTACGTCACCTATGACCAGGGCATCCCGGAGCCCACCGACATCCCCCTGGATTTCGCCATCATGGGGGACGGCTTCTTCGCCATCCAGCAGGAGGACGGAAATACCGTCTACACCCGGGCGGGCAGCTTCTCCCTGGACGATGAGGGCTATCTGTGCTTCCCCGGCGTGGGCCGGGTGCTGAGCAACGAAGGCCAGCCCATTGTTCTGGGCACCGACAAGCTGGAAGTGGACGGGTTTGGCAACATCTCCCAGAAGGACGGCGGCTATTTGGGCCGCTTGGGCGTGTACAACTTTGAGGATCTGGAGCAGTTGGAGCACAACGACGCGGGCTTCTTCACCGGAGAGGGCGCGGAGGCCATGGAGACGCCCCAGGTCATGTGGAAGTACCTGGAGCGCTCCAACGTGGATATGATCCGCCAGATGACCGATATGCTCACCTGCCAGCGCGCCCTGCAGAGCGCGGCTTCGGTGACGAAGATGTACGATGAGGTTATGGGCCACGCCGCCAGCGACGTGGGCCGGTTAGGATGAGGTGAGAGAGCATGAATCAATCCTTTTATATCGGCGCTGTGGGCGCCCAGATGCAGCAGCGGCGGATGAACATCATCGGCGACAACATCGCCAACCTGAACACCGTGGGCTTCAAGGCCGACCGTTCCGATTTCACCGCCCTGATGTATCAGAACCACAGGGGCGCCGAGGAAGAGCTGCCCATGGGCGTGGGCACCCGGCTGCTGATGACCTCCACCAACTTTGCCCAGGGGCCGGTGGTGGACAACCAGCGCACCCTGGACTACATGATCGAGGGGGACGGGTTCTTCGCCCTGGTGGATCTGGCCACCGGCGAGGTCAGCTACACCCGCAACGGCGCTTTTGTCATGTCCGAGCTGGAGCGGGCCACCGGCGAGGTGGACGAGAACGGCCAGCCCGTGATGAACAAGGTATTTTGCCTGGGAGACAACGAGGGCCGCTTTGTACTCAGCGATCAGGGCGGCCTCATTGAGGTCACCGACCCCTCGGAGAAGCTGCCCATCGGTATCTTCGATTACGCCAACTATAACGGGATGCAGCAGCTGAACGACACCCGCTATATGCCCATCGACAAGAACGGGGGACTTTGGTACGGCACCGGCAATCTCATCCAGGGAGTGCTGGAAGGCTCCAACGCCGATTTGGCGGAGGAGTACACCAAGGTCATCGAATCCCAGCGGGCGTACGGCATGGCGCTGAAGATGGTGCTCACCTCCGATGAGATCGAAGCCACCATCAATGGCCTGCGCAACTAAGGAGGGAGACTGAATGGCGATTAAAAATTACGACGAGCTGAACTCGCTGGAGCTGGACACGCTCCGGGAGATCGGCAGCATGGGCACCGGCAACGCGGCCACCGCCCTGTCCCAGATGCTGGGGCGGGAGGTGCGCATCACGCTGCCCGAGGTGCGCATCATGGGCTACAACGAGGCCATTGAGTGGATCGGCGGCCCGGAGGAGATCACCGCCGGCGTGCTGGTGAAGCTCAGCGGGCAGATGACCGGCATCATGCTGTCGGTGCAGCCGCTGGAATTCGTCAACATTGTGCTGGAGAGCATGATGGAGAAAACGGTGTCCGACTACACCGAGCTCACCGATATGGAGCACTCCGCCCTGGTGGAGGTGGGCAACATCATGATTTCCACCTTCATCAACGCGCTGAGCGGCCTGTCCGGCATAGATGTGAGCCTCACGGTGCCCGCTTTCACCGTGGATATGCAAGGGGCCATCCTGGCCGTGCCCATGGCGGAATACGGCGGACAGTCCGACTATATCATGACCATCGGGGGCAACTTTGTCAGCGACAACAAGCAGGTTCCCTGCCGCCTGCTGCTGTCGCCCGACCTCAGGTCGCTGAATGCTTTATTACGGAAGCTGGGCGTAAGTGATGGTTGATAACAAGATCACCATTGGTATCGCGGATATGAAGATGGCCAAAGGGGAGGGTATGTTGGTCACCTACGCGCTGGGGTCCTGCATCGGCATCTGCCTGCACGACCCGGTTCTCAAGCTGGGGGCGTTGATCCATATTATGCTGCCGGTCAATATGGAGGCGGGGCGCAAAAACACGATGAAGTATGCCGATACCGGGATCAGAGAGACCTTGAAGCAGATGGAGGCCATGGGCGCCAGCCGCTCCAGGATCACCGCCAAGATCGCCGGCGGGGCCATGATGTTCAAGGACGGCACGGGCTCCTTGGGCAACATTGGGCAGAGAAATATCGAGAGCGTGAAGCTCAACCTGAGAAAAGAGGGCATCCACCTGCTGAAGGAGGATGTGGGCGGGTCGGTGGCCCGCACCCTGCTTTTTGACGTGAACAGCGGCTTGGGCTGCGTGCGCTGCTACGGCCGGCCGGAGCTTATCATTTGACAGAGCAGAGCCCGCCCCGGCGGGCCCCAGATTGAAGGGAGAGTTGGAAATGATGGAAGACAACAAGCATGGCATCCTGCTGGAGTCCGGCACCAATGAGATCGAAGTCATGAAATTTACCATTGGGGGCAACCTGTACGGAATCAATGTGGCCAAGGTGCTGGAGATTATGATCTCCGCTCCAGTGAAGCCCATGCCGCACGCCCACCCGTCGGTGGAGGGCATCTTCAAGCCCCGGGACGCGGTGATCACCGTGGTGGATCTGCCCCGGTATCTGGGGGTGGAGAGCCCCAAGGATGAGAAGGACATTTTCGTCATCACCAACTTCAACAAGATGTGCATCGCTTTCCGGGTGCACACTGTGGATCGCATCAGCCGCATCTCCTGGACGGACATCTCGAAGCCGGACAAGACCGTGTCCGGCGGCGCGGAGAGCGTGGCCACCGGCATTGCCCAGTGCGACGGGGAGCTGGTCACCATCCTGGACTTTGAGCGCATCGTGGCGGAGATCGCCCCGGAGACCTCCATCCAGATTTCCGAGGTAGAGGGCCTGGGCCCCCGGGAGCGCAACGACAAGCCCATCTGGGTGGCGGAGGACTCCATCCTGCTGAGCAAGATGATCGAGGACTCTTTGCGCAAGGCCAACTATGTCAACCTGAGGATGTTCTCCAACGGCCTGGAGCTGTGGGAGGCCCTGACTGCCCTGCAGCCCGACCGGGAGCTGTTTGACGATGTGGCCCTTATCATCACCGACATTGAGATGCCCCAGATGGACGGCCACCGGCTGACCAAGCTGGTGAAGGACAACACTCGGTTCAAGGAGGTTCCCCTCATCATCTTCTCCTCCCTGATCAGCGAGGAGATGCGCCTCAAGGGCCGGGAGCTGGGGGCGGACGAACAGCTCACCAAGCCGGAGATCGGCCACCTGGTGGATGTGATGGATCACCTTCTCATGCTCCAGGAAAAGAAGGTCAAGGGATAAGGGATAGATTAGGAGGCGCTTATGAGCGGCAAATATATCGTGCGGCAGCCCATCCGGGATCATGAGGGAAGTACCATCGGATATGAGATTCTCTACCATGGGGCCAATCAGGCCTTTAGCAGCGACAGCTCCACTTCCAGCGCGGAATTTGCCGCCGCCAACACGATCTATAATTTTCTTACCGACAACAGCCCCAAGGTGCTGAAGGGCACGCTGAATTTTATGACCTTCACCACCATGCTGCTGATGAAAAAGACGCCCAGGCTTTTTGATAAAAACGACCTGGTCATCCAGATCGACGACGCGGTGATTATCCACCCGCTGTCCATGCACCTGGTGCGCCAGTACGCCAACGAGGGCTACCGCGTCGCGGTGAACGACTTCCAGTTTACCCCCCGGTATCTGTCCCTGCTGGACGACATCCATTTCATCAAGATCAACGCGAAAAACGCCAGCGAGGTCACCATCCGCAACACGGTGGAGATCGCCCATAGCATGAACATCAAGTGCATTGTCACCCATGTGGACGACCCGCATACGTACCAGCGGGCGGTGGCTTTGGGGGCGGACGGGCTGGAGGGCTCCTATGTGGCCGACAAGCTCACCACCCGGGCCCACAGCAGCGCTTACATCCAGAGCAACTTCTTCCAGCTCATGGTGGCCGTCACCCGGGATGAGCCCAATGTGGAGGAGATCGAGCAGCTCATCGCCGCGGACGCCAGCCTGACCTACGGCCTGCTGAAAATGGTCAACTCCGCCTATTTTGCCCTGCGCCACCGGGCCACCACCATCACCCAGGCCATTATGACCCTGGGCCTGGGGCAGCTGAAGCAGTGGATCTACCTGCTCAGCGCCAGCAACGCGGATAACGAGTTGGATTCCGGCTCGGAGGAGTTCTTGAAGCGCTCCTTCATGCGGGCCAACTTCTGCAGCGAGCTGATGAACTACGCCAAGGATATGCCCATCTCCAAATCCGAGGGCTATCTGATGGGGATGTTCTCCACCCTGAACTACCTCATCGACGCCCCCCTGGAGGAGATCCTGGCCGAGGTGCCGGTGGCTGAGGAGATCAAAGCCGCCCTGCTCCGCCACGAGGGGCGCTGCGGCAAGCTGTATGAGCTGGTGCTCAGCTACGAGGCGGCGGACTGGGAGCGCATCACCGTCCTGGCCGAGGAACTGGGCATCCCGGACAACATGATGACCAGCGTCTACTTCATCTGCATGGAAAATGTAAATACCCTTTGGGAGCAGCTTACCAATCCATACCCCCGGCAGGGCGAGCCCGCCGAGGCGGAAACACCCGCAACCTGACGGGATAAAAGCTGGCTTTAGGACAAAAAAATCTCTGGCGGATCGTTCAAGTCCGCCAGAGATTTTCCATCAGGTTACTCCCGGCCGTGGTGGGGGCGCTCCATGACCAGCTTGCAGGCCTGGAGCAGCTGGGCCGTGATGTCGCTGCTGAACTTGCCCTCGTACACCGTCAGGCGCGGGATCATATCTCCCCGCTCCAGCACCACATACTTGGGGGGCAGATGGTTCAAGGTGAGGGCCTTTACGTCCTCCATGCAGCGCTCACAGCTGCACAGGCCGAACATCTGCACATATTTGGGGGCTTTTTCTTCCACCAGCACCTGCATGACGTTCATGTAGCCGGGGTAGACAGGGAGACGGGACTCATCCCACTTGGCGGTTTCCTCGGCCTCGGGCTGAGCGGCGGGCGCGGGTTCTGGCGACCGCTGGGGCTGGACGGCGGCCACGGGCTCAGGGACAGGGGCCGGTTCCGGCTGGGGCTGAGGCGCCGGCTGCTGGGGGGCTGCCTGCTGCGAGGCCATCTCGCCCTCCAGCGCGTCCTCCAGCGCACTCTTGATCTGCACCGACACGGCGGCGTCCGGAGCTATGGAGGCGGCAATGGGGGTTTGGGCGGCGGGCGCGGCGGCCTCCTCGGGCGCGGCGGCGGGATCGGGCTTCTTGCTGAGCAGGTTCATCACCCGCGCGGTCTTGCTGGTTTTGTCGTTCTTAGATGCCATGACGCTGAACTCCTTACTTAATTGAAGAATTTGGAGATATATTTCTGCTTAAATGACTGCTTGGGCCGCGGGAAGCGCTCTCCGGCCACCGCGTCCACGATCTCCTGGAAGTCCTGGGCGGGACGGGAGTCGGGCTGATAGGTGAGCACGCTCTGCCCATGGGCGGGAGCCATAGCCACACCCACGCCCCGGTGGATCTTGGCCTGGAACACCTGGCTTCCAAGCTGCCCGGCCACCTCCTGGGCCAGCTCCAGGATGTCCTTGGACAGGGTAAGCCGGCCGTTGAACTTGTTGACCAGGATGCCCAGCACCTTCAGATGGGGATTGTAGGTGGAGCGCACGGTTTCGATGGTCTCCTGGAGCTGGGTGATGCCCACCAGGCTGAGTACCTCCGCCTCCATGGGGACGATCAGCCCGTCGGAAGCCACATAGGCGTTGACGGTGAGGATGTTCAGGGCAGGCGGTGTGTCGATGATGATGAAGTCGTACTGGGAGCGCACGCCGGACAGCTTGTCGGTGAGCAAAAACTCCCGGCGGGGCATGGTGAACTCCACATCGGCGGCGGACAGCATAATATCTGAGGGCAGGATGTCGCCGTACTCCGTGGACTGGATGGCCTGCTCGATGGGACAGCTTCCCTGGAGTACGTCGTAGACGGTGCTACCCGAACCGATGTCCAGCCCCAGGTTGAAGCCCAGGTTGCCCTGGGGATCCAGGTCGATGCCCAGAACCTTGGCCCCGCGCTGTTGGAGGCCGGATACCAGGGCGGCGGCGGTGGTGGTTTTGCCCACGCCTCCTTTTTGGTTGGTGACGGTAATGATTTGAGTCAAGGAATATTCCCTCCCCTTTACAAAAACATTGGAGAAAAGTCTTAAGTTTAATATACTACAGGTCGATAAAAAAGAACAGAGGTACAGCGAAAAAAAACTAAAAATTTTCAAATTTTTCTTCTGTGAGCGCGCTTGGGGCGGGGATCCCGCCTACGGCTTTTCGAAAGGAGCGATCCGGTATGGCATCTATTACCAGTTTGAGCAACAGCAGTTACAACACCAGCAGCATTTACGGCAATCGGAACGTACTCAGCGGCCTGGCCAGCGGTATGGACACCGAGTCCATGATCGAGAACGCGGTCTCCGGCATCAAGACGAAAATCCAGAACCTGGTCAAGAAGCGCACCAAGATCGAATGGCAGCAGGACGCCTACCGCAGCATCATTGACAAGGCGGTGAACTTCAATACCAAGTACACCTCCTATTCCTCCAAGACCAACCTGCTCAGCAGCAGCTTCTTTACCAACGCGGTGAATACCGCTGTTCTGGGTACTTACAAGGACAAGATCACCGCCAGCGGCAAGAGCTCCAGCGACATCAAGATCAACGCGGTGAAGCAGATGGCCAAGGCCGCCACCTACACCGTGTCCGGCGCCGCGACCGGCCTGGGCAGCAAGCTTGTCGCCGCCAGCGAGGGGGAGGCCGCCGGCATCAGGGGAGAGCTGTTCGACCTGAGCAAGCAGCTGGACATCAACAATATGTCCGGTTCGCTGACCTTCCAGTACGGCGGCACCAATGGCGCCACCTTCGACATCAAGCTCGACGAGCTGGAGGACTGGAGCCAGTATGAGGGCAGCAGCAGCGCGGAGAAGATGGCCAATGCCATCAACAAGAAGCTGAGCGAGATCACCTACAGCTACACCAAGAACGGCTTCCAGGAAACCACCACCGCCGACAAGGCCATCAAGGTCACCGCCAACCCCGACGGCAGGCTCACCTTTACCGATGGACTGGGCAACGGCAACTCGGTGAAGATCAGCTCCTCCTCCGGAAAAATCAAAGCCTATGCCGGGGAGAACGTACTTGCCGTAGACAACAATCTGAGCACGAAAAAGTCTGCCTATGAGTATCTGGGCGGCAAGCAGGATAGCAGCGGCAAGTGGACCGGCGGCAAGGAACTGAGCGTCACCCTCAACGGCACCACCAAGAAGATCAGCATGAGCGACGTGATGAACAACGTCGACCTCACGTATGACAATGCCAGCGGGAAAAGCAAGGAGGAGCAGTTCGCGGACGCCCTCCAGGGTGAGCTGGACAAAGCCTTCGGCAAGGGCAAGGTCACGGCAAGCAATGTGGACGGCAGGCTGAACCTCACCCCCGCGAAGGAGGGCGATACCCTCAGCGTGGACGGCTCCGCCGTGAAGGCCCTGGGCTTCGAGAACAGCAACACCAACTACATCAACACCGGCAAGAAGCTGTCCGACCTGATGGGCGAGGACATTTTCGCCGACAAGAACAAGCTGGCGGCGGTGGGCGACGTCACGCTGAGTTCCAACGGGAAGTATTCCGTGGACGAGGCGGGCAACCGTGTCAGCATGGGCGATGACGGCAAGTATTATCGCGTGAACAGCGACGGCGAGTTCCTCTATGATTTCAAGATCAACGGCGCCAACATCAACGTCACCAAGGACACCACCTTGGAGAAACTGATGAACTCCATCAACTCCAGCGCCGAGGCGGGGGTGAAGGTGAGCTATTCCAAGCTGACCAACGAGTTCAAGTTCACCGCCAACGAGACCGGCGCCAACAGCAAGATCGAGTTCGGCGGGCTGGCGAAGGAGATGTTTGAGCCTTCCAGCGATGTTGAAATCAGTAATAATTTTGCGGAGAACTATGGCCTTTCTTGGCTGAGAGACGGCGAAACGGAGCGGATTACCGTCAAGTTTGATGGGTACCACATCAGCTTTAATGTCAACAATAAGACGACCATGCAGGATTTTGCTGAGCATCTGTACCACGGTATAGGTGCTGGTAGCCGGAGTGCTGTCTATGATGAAAAGACGGGCCAGATTACGGTGGCCGACGAGAATGGCAAGGAACTGCAATTTACCGTCATGGATAGCTGGGGGGATGAATGCAAACGCGTGATTCAGCCTGCCGCTACCTATACCAAGGGCCAGGACGCCATCATGGATGTGGAGATCAACGGCAAGCGGTTCGAGAACTTCACCCGCGGCTCCAACAGCTTTGACATTGACGGGCTGACCGTCAACGTGAAGGGCACCTTCGAGGCGAAGGGCAAGGACGGCGAGGATTACGAGCCCATCACCTTCAACACCACCACCGACACCGACAAGATCATCGACGCCATCCGGGAGTTCGTCAACGACTACAACGAGATGGCCACCGAGCTTAAGAGCGCCTACTCCACCCTGCCTGCCCAGAAATCCAACGGCGCCAGGTATGAGCCCCTCACCGCCGAGGAGGAGGAGGGCTACTCCAAGACCGAGCTGGAAGCCTATAACGAGAAGGCCAAGCAGGGCATCCTGTTCGGGGACTCCACCTTGTCCAGTATGTACAGCAAGCTGCTCAGCGCCATTGCCCCCGGCGGCGCCGACGGCCAGACCCTGCGGGAGATCGGCATTGGCACCTCCTATAACAACGGTATGACCACCCTGTCCCTGGACGAGGATAAGCTGCGCGCCGCCCTGGAGAGCAACCCGGACAAGGTGAAGGACGCCTTCACCAAGACCCGCGAGGGCGGTTCCTCCACTGACGGGCTGATGCAGACCTTGCAGAACACGCTGAACACCTACGTCAAGACCACCGGCGAACCCAAGGGCGTCCTGATCCAGCGGGCCGGATCCAACAAGGCGTATACCTCGCTGAACAGCAACAGCCTCAAGAGCCAGATGGACAGCATTGACAGCCAGATCGAGCGTTGGCAGACCAAGATGTCCAACCAGATCGACCGTTACACGACCCAGTTCAGCAAGCTGGAGCAGCTGATCGCCCAGATGAACTCCCAGTCCTCCGCGTTCGCGGGCCTGATGGGCGGTTCCTCCGGCTACTAAATCCGAAACGACCAAAAAGGAGTCAAGAATGGACAGAAAAGGCTTCCAGGGGTACCAGGGCTATAAGGAGCAGGGCATCAACGACATGACCCCGGGGGAACTGCTGCTGCTGTTGTACGACGAGCTGGTCAAGCGCCTGCTCCGGGCCGGACTGGCCCTGGACAAGGCGGACTACCCCCTGTTTGAGGCAAGCGTGGATCGGAGCCTGGACATCATCCGCTATCTGGACGACACCCTGGATATGCAGTACCCCATCAGCCGAAACTTGAACCGCTTGTATGACTACTTCTGCTTTGAGCTCAACCGGGTGAAGGCCGGGCGGAACAAGACCGAGCTGGATCGGGTCAAAACCATGGTGAGCGAGCTGCGGGACACCTTCCGGGAGGCGGACAAGAACTGCGCCCGGGAGCTGGCCAACGCCGCTGCCTCGGCGGTAAGCGCCGAGGGAGAGGGCTAGGTGAGCGCGTGGACGAGAAAGCCGTGATGGATGCTCTGGTTCAGATGAAGCGCACCGGCAACCTGCTCAATGAGGCGTGGGATCTGACTCAGCAGCTGGGTCAATCCCTAGATCGCGATGACCAGGTGAGTACCCAGATGCTGATTGCCATGCGGGAGGAGCCGTTAGCAAAGCTCCAGGCGGCCGACCAGGCCATCCGGGAGCAGTTGGAGGCGCTGCCTGACCGGGAGGAGGCCGCGCAGTTGGCCGTCATGCTCAACGGCGGGCCTGCCGCCGACCCGGCTCAGCAGAGCCAGCGGCTCCTGTGTGAACAGGTGGCGTCCAACAAGCGGCGGCTCAAGCAGGTGATGGAGCTGGATCGGGTGCTGAACCAGCGGATAGGCCGGGAAAAATCGGTCTATCAATAGAAATACAATAAAATATCGGCTCGGTGAATCACCGAGCCGATATTGCACGAACAAAACAAATATGGTATTATGTATATGTGTCGGGGGTGGACAGCGCCCATAGCGGCGCGCCGTTGCTCCGGGCGGAGGACAGCTCATCCAGAATGATCTGGGGATCCCAGAGCTGGAGACTGCGCTCCAGGCTGTTGGGGTCGGCCACCAGCACTTCTCCGCTGAGCGTTGCCCCGCGGATGAGGATAAAGTGCCCGGCCTCGGTGAAGTGGCCGGGGCCCACATGGGCCACCAGCAGCTTGCCGTCCCAGAGGGCTCGAAGCATTTCGTCCACAGTGCGCTGGGTGAGGCTCTCCGCCTCCAGTCCAAAGGCCTGGGCCGTGCCTGTGACAATAGAGTCATAGGAGCCGCTTCGGCGGGCCCAGTGGCCATGATCCGCCGCCCAGGCGGCCATTGCGGCGGGGTCGGTGTCCGTGTCTGTCATGGTGGCGATTGCCATGGCCATGACCGTGGGGCCGCAGCCATAGGGGCCGATGGGATCGGTGCCGTAGAGCTGCTCCGCCCATTCCTCATCTGACTGGCAGAAGTAGACGATGTCCATCGAGCCGCCGGTGAGGATCTGATGGCCATCCACCTCCAGCACCTCGGTGATGGGGGGAGCGGTGGCCGGCGGCTGAGACTGGGGTCCTTCGGTAGAAGGCGGCGTCCTGCCGGGGGCTTGGACGATTTCCCGAGGGGCGGTGAACTCCGCCCAGGCATCCGCCGCCCGGCCTGCCTGTTCGGCGATCCCAGCGCCCACCGACTGGCAGAACCGCCCGACCTCCAGGCAGAATTCCCCGGCGGCGTTCAATGCGGCTTTGCCGGTGTCCGCTATCACAGCGGCGGCGTAGCGGGCAGGGGCTACGATGCGATCGTAGGTCGCCGGGGCGAAATGACGGCAGGCAGCCAGCTCTACCCCGCCGATACATAACAGGGCCAGCAGGGCCGCCAGAGCGATATGCCGCCCCAGATGCCTTGACCCGTTGTTCTTCTTCATCTGCCCACCCCCTTAAAATGCGACTTGTTTCTGTTTGATATTATAGCAGATGCCAGCGTATTTTCAATGGAAAGAAATTTGAACCCGTTCAGGCTGTCCGCGGAGCCAGGAGAAGCTTATGCCCACCATTTATCTTGAGCACGTTTCAAAATTCTATAAGCCCAAGCGCCGGAAAAAGGGCCCGGTACACCAGGAAATGGGTGTGGAGGACGTGGATCTGACCATCCGCCAGGGAGAGTTCGTCTTTGTGGTGGGGGGCAGCGGCGCGGGAAAAAGCACGCTGCTGCGCCTGATTACAGGGGAGGCGAAGCCCAATCAGGGGAAGGTTTACCTGGGCGACCGGGATCTGAGCCGGGCAATGGCGCTCAGCCGGAATCGAATGTCCATCCTGTTCGGGAAGATCTGGCAGGATCCGACCCTGATCCGAAAAAAAACCATCGGCGAAAATCTGGCCCTGGCTTCCCGGATCGCCGTGGGGCGGGAGAAACCGCAGTTGGTGGACATCCGCGTCAAGAAGGTGCTGGGCCTGGTGGGGATGAAGGGCGTGGAGAGCAAGTACCCGGTGGAGCTGTCCATCGGCGAGTGCCGCCGGGTGGAGCTGGCCCGGGCCATGATCGGCAGCCCGCCAATTCTGATTTTGGACGAGATCACGGCCAATCTGGACGACGACTGCATTTGGGACACCCTGCATCTGCTCAACGACGTGAACCGCCGGGGCACCACCGTCATCATGGCCACCCACGACAGCCAATATGTCAACATCCTCCGCCGCCGGGTCATCACCATGTCAAACGGCCGGGTGGTTGGGGACGAGAAAAAGGGAAAATACGGCGATGTGCTGGAGAAAGACCGGAAGCCTCTGGTCTTCACCAAGCTCAGAACCGATTTGATATAAATACACCAAACAGCAAGAAATTGAGGAGGAAAACGTAAATGATTAAAAACATGAAGATCAGGAAAAGCCTGATTCTGGGCTACGGCGTTACCATTCTGATTTCCGCGGTTATCATCATTGTGTCCATCATCCTGATGACCGCCCAGAAGAACGCCTACGGCAGCATCATCGACAAGAACATCAAGGCCACTGAGCTGATCATGGAATGCCGCCTGGACAGCAACGTCGCCGCCCGCGACCTGCGCGACGTGGTGCTGTCCTACAACGGCAACGCGGACCAAAGCCGTGTGCGGGAGACCATTGCCGAGGCCCGCACCAATATCAGTAATCTGAACGGCCTGCAGGAGCAGCTGAGCAGCATCTACCCCCTGAAGGACAAGACCCTGCTGACCGAATACAGCAGGCTGGTGGACGAGTGGGAGGTCGAGGCCGAGAACATTGCCAAGCAGATCGAGGCGGGCAACATCCAGGAGGCCGCCAGCCTGATCAGCTCCAACTGCACCCCCAAGCTGAATGAGGTGGCTACCGCCGCCAAGGCCCTGGCCAAGGCCCTGGACGATGATGAGGCCGCGGCGCGCAGCCGTCAGGATCTGACCTCCAATATCGCCATTGTGGTGATCGTGGTGGCCATGGTGATCGCCACCCTGGTGGTCATCCGCATGGCCCTGGTTATCATCAAGAGCATCGTGGAGCCGGTGAACCAGGTACATAACGCCCTGAACGGCTTCAGCGAGGGTAAGCTGGATATTGCCGTATCTTATGAGAGCACCAGCGAGCTGGGCGAGATGTGCAGCGCCCTGCGCACCAGCCAGAACGTCCTCAGCGAGGTCATCAGCGATACCTGCCGCCTGCTGGAAGAGATGGGCGCGGGCAACTTCGATGTGCGCACCAAGGATGAGAAGATGTACGTGGGTTCCTTGAGCAGCATCCTGTCTTCCGTCCGCGTCATCAACCGCAGCCTGAGCGATGCCCTGGCTCAGATCAACCAGAGCGCCGAGCAGGTGTCCGCCGGCGCCGAGCAGGTGTCCACCGGCGCTCAGTCCCTGGCTCAGGGCGCCACCGAGCAGGCCAGCGCCGTTGAGGAGCTGTCCGCCACCATCGCCGAGATCTCCAACAACTCCCGCAAGAACGCTCAGAACAGCGAGGCGGCCATGGGCCACTCCCAGGACGCCGGCAAGTGCCTCAACGAGAGCTCCGAGTATATGCAGCAGATGGTTCAGGCCATGGAGAAGATTTCCGAGTCCTCCTCCGAGATCGGCAAGATTATCGCCACCATCGAGAATATCGCTTTCCAGACCAACATCCTGGCTCTGAACGCCGCCGTCGAGGCCGCCCGCGCGGGCAGCGCCGGCAAGGGCTTCGCCGTGGTGGCCGACGAGGTGCGCAATCTGTCCGCCAAGTCCGATGAGGCCGCCAAGGCCACCAA
>JAIEFH010000143.1 GCA_029067025.1 Oscillospiraceae bacterium
GGGTGGGGGGTTCAGACGGTTCGGGCGCGTCGGGACGGGTGTTGAAGTGGACCCGGACATGGCCGCTGTCCTTTTCCACGCTGGTGCGGCGCTGAATGGCCTCCTTGGCCTGCTTCAGGGCGGCCTTAGCCTGGTCGATGGCTGTGTTGCATACCTCCGACACGCTGGCCAGGATGGCGTCCAGGTCGCTCTGGGCATCGGCGTCCGGTCCGGCCTGGGAACCTTCCCCGCCCACGGCTGCGCCTTGGGACTGACGGTCGCCGGCGGCTTCCGCACCCAGATAGGCCAGCAGCTCGTCCACGTCCCCAAGATCCTCCATGGCCCGATTGAAGGCGGCTTCCTCCTCCATGCCCGCGCCGGTCATGTCCAGAAAGCGGCGGTATAGGTTGTCGGACAGCTCCTCCACCAGCTCATCCTTGGCGGTGGACTGGGGCGCGGCGGCCAGCTTGCCGGCCACTGTATCAATAAATCTGCGCTTGATTTCTTCCATTGTGTTTAATCCTCCTCTGCTGAAGTCAGCGCGTCCAGTAAGGCGCGGGTGTTCTCCCATTCCTGCCGGGCCTCCGCCCAGCGCTTGCGCCCCTCGTCGGTGATGGCATAGTAGCGGCGGCGGGCTCCGGGGCCGTCATCCCCCCAATATGAGGCGATGAAGCCGCTCTGCTCCAGACGCTTAAAGGCGGTGTACAGGGTGGCCTCCTTGAAGCCGTATTCCCCCTGCGTCATCTGCTGAATGTTTTTGTTGATCTCATAACCATAGTTGTCCCCGCGCATCAATTGTGCTAATATAATGGTATCCGTGTGTCCGCGCAGGGTGTCCGCTGAAATCGACATGGCGTCCTCCCTTCTGGTGCGAGTTGGTTTCCCGATACTTGAGATACTCGGTTGTTTAAGATACCTCGCTAGCCGAAGTAACTTTGTGAGCTTAATATAGCACGAGATACCTCGCCTGTCAAGGTATTTTTTCAAAAATTTTTTGCCCCCTATTTTTATGCGGGGCGCGACAAGGAGATGCTGCAAACATGAGCGAATGCACCCATGACTGTTCCACCTGCGGCGCAAGCTGCGGGGAGCGCACGGAGCCCCAGGATCTGCGCAAGCCCGCCAACGCGCAGTCAAACATCAAAAAAGTGATCGCCGTGGTCAGCGGCAAGGGGGGCGTGGGCAAGTCCGCCGTCACCTGCACCCTGGCCGCCGCTATGGCAAAGCGGGGCAAGAAGGTGGGCGTGCTGGACGCAGACATCACCGGGCCGTCGGTGCCACGGGCCTTCAACATCCACGAGCGGGCCATGGGCACTGGGGACGGTATCCTCCCCGCCGTCACAGAGGGCGGAGTGAAGGTGATGAGCCTGAACCTGCTCATCGAGCACGAGACCGACCCGGTGGTGTGGCGGGGGCCCGTCATCGCCGGGGCGGTGGAGCAGTTCTGGACGGACGTGGTCTGGGGCGAGCTGGACTACCTGTTCGTGGATATGCCTCCCGGAACCGGGGACGTGCCGCTGACGGTGTTCCAGTCCCTGCCGGTGGACGGGGCCATCGTGGTCACCGCCCCCCAGGCCCTGGTGGGTATGATCGTCACCAAGGCGGTGCGCATGGCGGAGATGATGAACGTGCCCGTGCTGGGGCTGGTGGAGAACTACTCCTTCTTCCGCTGCCCGGACTGCGGCAAGGAGCACCCCGTGTTCGGCGAGAGTACCATCGACGCGCTGGGAGGGTCGCTGGGACTGCCGGTGCTGGCTAAGCTGCCCATCGACCCGGATCTGGCGAAGGCCGTGGACGAGGGCCGGGTGGAGGAGTACTCGCCCAACCCCATGGATGGGGTGGCGGAGCGGCTGGACGCCCAGTAAATTTTGTAAAAGTGCCCGGAGCTGATGAACTCCGGGCGCTTTTGCCGCTTTCTGCCCTTGCCAAACCGCCCCATGTCTGCTACAATGGGAAAAATTCGACAAAACCCGACATTGTTCGACATGGGAGGCGGAAGCCATTCCCAGGAGAGGTTGGGGCGAATCTGCATAGCATAAGGAAGGCGGATCAAAAGGGGGCGGGAGCATGGACATGAGCGTAGACCAGGGGACGGCGCGGACGGCGGCGGAGCTGCGCCTCCAGCTGGCCAATATGACGATGGCCAGCCGGCTGCTGGGCGGCTGCGCCCAGGACGAGAAGAGCCGGGATTATTTGGCGATGCTGGATCAGAGCATCTGCCGGATGCTGCGCGTTGTGGGACGGCTGGAGCTCAGCGCCCGGCTGGGAGAAGAGGACCCGCCCAGAATGGATTGGGGCGCCGCCGACCTGGCTCGGCTCACCGGAGAGCTGGGGGAGCGGATGGCCGGGCTGCTGGCCAGCGTGGACGTGACGCTGAAGGTGAACGTCCCCGAGCGGCTGGCCGCGCGGGTGGACGAAGGGCTGGTCCGGCAGCTCATTATGGAGCTGGTGTCCAACGGCGCCAAGGCCGGCAGGCACGTGACGCTGACCCTGGCGGCCCAGGGTGACCGGGCGGTATTCACCGTGGAGGACGACGGGCCGGGGATCGCGCCGGAGCGGCTCAAATATCTCTTTTCCAGCGAAGAGGAGGCCGTGCCCAACTGGCGGCGCGGCGGCGTGGGCGTGGCCATTGCACGGCGGGCGGCGGCCCTCCACGGCGGGACGCTGGTGGCCTCCTGCGCCCCCGGAAAGGGGCTGCGGGCGGTGGCCTCCATCCCCTTGGGCGAGCCGGGGGGCGCCGTGCTGGAGAGCCCCGGCCTGAGCTGGGACCGGGGGGGCTTTGACGACGAGCTGGTGGCCCTCAGCGATCTGCTGCCCGCCAAGGCGTTCCAGATGGAGGACAGGTGAATGAAAAGCGGGGCGGTGTACCGGCCTCGCTTTTTTCGCGCCCGATTTGCTGGGGCTTACCGTCTCAGGCGGAGGTGGGCGGTGTGGAGCTTGCCTTGACGACGTCCGCCACCGCCGCCAGCACCTCACCATGGGTCTGGTCGAACAGATGGGTGTAGATGCGCTGGGTGATGCTGGGGCTGCTGTGCCCCATGGCCCGGCTGATCTGGTACATGGGCACCCGGGCGCTGTTGGCCATGCTGGCAAAGGTGTGGCGCAGGCCGTGGAAGGTGATGGGGGGCAGCCGGCACTCCCGCACAAAGGCGGACAGGGCGGAGGACATGACGTTGGGGTGAAGGGGCTTGCCGTCGCGCCCCAGCAGAAGAAAGTCATCCGGGGCGCAGGGCATCCCCTCCCGGAGACGCTTGGCCCGGAGGGATCGGAGGAGAACTAGCAGGTCGTCCAGGGCGGCGATGGACAGCGTGCGGCAGCTGTCCGAGGTCTTGGGCGGCTTCTCCACCACCCGGGAGCCCACGGTGGTGCGCACCCAGCGCACGGATAATTGGCCGGAGTGGAGATCCACGTCCCGCCAGCGCAGGCCCAGGATCTCGCTGCGCCGCAGGCCCAGGAAGCAGGCCAGCCGCACGGGGATCTCCAGCGGGCGGCCCGTTACCGCCTGAAGAAGCCGGGCCAGGCGGGCGGGGGTGTAGTACGCCACCTCCACCGCCGTGGCCTGGGGCGGCGTGGCCCGCTGGACGGGGTTGGATAGGATCACCCCCTGGCGGAAAGCGGACTTCAAGGCGGTGTGGAGCAGGACATGGTGCTTGCGGATGGTGTTGGGGGACAGGCCCTTCTCCTCTGCCAGCCACTGATAGTAGCCGTTGATGAGCGCCGGGGTCAGGTCGCACAGCCGCACCCGGCCCAGGGCGGGCCGGATGTGGTTGTGGATGATGCCGCGATAGCCGTTGATGGTGGTGGCCGCCCGGCAGGGCTCAATGTCCTTTTCCATCCAGGACTCCAGCCAGCGCTCCAGGGTGACGCTGGCCGTGGCGGGCGGGGCGGACTGGGGCAG
>JAIEFH010000144.1 GCA_029067025.1 Oscillospiraceae bacterium
GCCTCTACCCGCTCCCCCAGACGGTAGGACACAATGAAGTAGTCAATGCTCCACCCCACGTTCTTCTCCCGGGCGCCGAACCGATAGCTCCACCAGGAATAGGCCCCTTCCTGATCGGGATGGAGCAGACGGAAGGTGTCGGTGAAACCTGAACCCAGCAGGCGGGTCATAGCAAAGCGCTCCTGATCGGAGAAGCCGGCGTTGCCTCGGTTGGTCTTGGGGTTTTTCAAATCGATCTCCTCGTGGGCCACGTTCAGATCGCCGCAGTAGATCACCGGCTTGGTCTTGTCCAAGCTTTTGAGGTAGTCCAGCAGATCGTCCTCCCACTCCATACGGTAGCCGATGCGGGCCAGCTCATGCTGGGCGTTGGGGGTGTAGCAGTTTACCAGCCAGAACTCCGGGTACTCCAGCGTGATGAGCCGCCCCTCATGGTCGTGCCTGTCCAGATCCATGCCATAGGCCGCGGAGATCGGCTCGTGCCGGGTAAAGACCGCCGTGCCAGAATATCCCTTTTTGTCCGCCGAGTTCCAGAATTCATGATAACCGGGCATCTCCACCTCCGCCTGGCCCCGTTCCATCTTGGTCTCCTGGAGGCAGATGAAGTCTGCGTCCAGCGCCAGTACCGACTCCGCAAACCCTTTTTTTAGGCAGGCCCGCAGGCCGTTTACGTTCCAGGATACAAATTTCATGCCAATCCCTCCCTATTTTTTCTCTCACGTACCTGCCAAACCAGCACCCACACGGCAAACACCAGCGCCGCCAGCATGGCCAGCGCCTCCAGCGGCATGACAAAGGTGCGTCCGCCCAAGGTCAGGACACAGTTATATTTCAGCCGCAGGTAGACCAGATAGCTGGTCAGCGACGCGCCCTCCGCCAGTACCGCCGCCGGAACCCGGCGCACGTTAGCGCAGGCCCAGCACAAGGTGAACACATCGGCCAGGAAAAAGTACCGCTCATGCATATGGGGCAGGAAAAAGGGAATCCCGACACACAGCACCACGGCCACAGTCATCACAAGCTGCCGGTCCAGCCGGTTTCCAAGCCAAACACCCAGCCCCATCAGAGCCAATACCAGAGCCCCCGCCGCGGCGATGCCCAGCTTGGACACCAGCGCCTCGTTGAGATGCGTACCATAGGGGATGAACTGGTATACAGACGGCGCGTTGAGCACCAACCGGGGATACTCCCCCAACTGGTTGAGGTAGACGCCCAGAATATCGCCCAGGGGCTTGCCCAACAGCAGCGCCGGGACGATGGTGCCGAAATAGGCCAGCGGGAACACCCACAGCTCCCCAAACTTTACTTTCTTCGCCAGCCAAAGCACTCCCCACAAAGGCAGCACAAAAATGGCCTGGAGCTTGAAGGAGAAGGCCGCCCCCATCAGCGCGATGGCGGCTTTATGCTTTCCGTCCAGCGTCAGGGCGGCGGCGTGTATGGCCAGCGCTCCGTAGATCACATCGCACTGGCCCCAATATGCCCCGTTGAGTACCACCGTGGGCAGCAGCAGCGCGGCCCCAAAGGCAATCAGGGGAGCGACGCTCCCTACCCGTCCCCCCGTGAGGGGACGGGTTAGCCGCAGACAGCCCCAGGCCAGCAGCACGTCCCACAGGATGGAAAACAGCTTGATGAGGTACAAATCGGGCACATCGGAGTAGGAGATAGCGGCCATAAAATAGAGATACGGCACGTTGTAGTCCCCCACGCTGCCTTTAACGGCTCCAAAGCCTCCGTTGGTTTTAAAATAACCATACCACTGGCTCAAAAAGTCCTTGTAATCCAGGCTGGTGTGATCCAGGCACAGTGCCCGGATGAGCATGGCCGCCCCGACAGGCAGCAGCGCCAGCAGCACCCAATCCGGACGGCGGCTCTCAAACCAGATCAGCGCCGCCGCCAGCGCCGCCATGGCAAACAGGGCCAGCATCACAAACAGCCGGTCTCCCCCGCCGCCCAGCGTCAGTCCGGCGCATACCCATGCCGCCCCTGCCAGCAGCGCACCGCCCACCGCGCCGCACAGGGGCGGCAGACGCTTTCTCCACAGATCATTCATGAGATTTACCTCCGGCTGCCTGCTTTCTATCACAGTACCTTTCATCATACCACAGCCGCCCACACTTTTCCAGCCCAAATTGAAGCACGCTATCCACGGTAAAAAGCGGCATTTTCCCGCCTGCAGTGGTTGACATTTTTTCCGCAAAGCCTTATTATGAAAAGAACTTGTATCCAATGAACTGGAGGATTTTTTTATGTGCGGTTTTACCGGCTTTGTCTCCCGCTCCGCCGCCCCCGACGCGAACGCCCTGCGGGCCATGGGGGACACCATCCGCCACCGGGGCCCCGACGGCGAGGGCCACTATATTGACGATCACTGCGGGATTGCCCACCGCCGCCTGTCCATCATCGACCTGGCCACGGGCGACCAGCCCATGTACAGTCCCGACGGGCGGTATGTGATCGCCTATAACGGCGAGGTTTACAATTTCAAACTTCTGCGGGAGGAACTCATCGCCGCCGGCCACGCCTTCCAAACCACCTGCGACACCGAGGTGGTGCTTCACGGTTACATGGAATGGGGCGCGGAGGTACTGAAAAAGCTGCGGGGTATGTTCGCCTTCGTCATCTGGGACAAGGAGAAGAAGGAGCTGTTTGGCGCCCGGGATCCCTTCGGCATCAAGCCTTTTTACTATGCCCAGATGGGGGATTTGTTCTTCTTCGGCTCCGAGTGCAAGAGCTTCCTCCCCCACCCCGGCTTCAAAAAAGAGCTGAATCCGGCGGCGCTGAAGCTCTACCTCACCTTCCAGTATTCCGCGCTCAACGAGTCCTTTTTTAAGGATGTGTACCGTCTGCTTCCCGGCCATTACCTGATCCATCGTGAGGGACACACGGAGTTTGCGTCCTATCATTCCTTTTCCTTTGATCCCCAGCCCATGTCCCTGAAGAAGCGTGCGGAGCAGATCCGGGAGGTGGTCACCGAGTCGGTGGAGGCCCACCAGATCAGCGACGTGGAGGTGGGCTCCTTCCTGTCCGGCGGCATCGACTCCAGCGTCATCGCCGCCCTGTCCCGGCCGGACAAGACCTACTCTGTAGGCTTTGAAAACAAAGACTTTGACGAGACCGGCGAGGCCCAGGCGCTGTGCAAAGAGCTGGGTCTGCGCAACATCTCCAAGACCATCTCCGCCGAGGAGTTTTTTGATACCCTGCCCTCCATCCAGTACTACGCCGATGAGCCCAACGCCAACCTGTCCACGGTGCCGCTGTACTTCCTGTCCAAACTGGCGGCTCAGGACGTAAAGGTGGTGCTGTCCGGCGAGGGGGCGGACGAGCTGTTTGGCGGCTATATCACCTACCATACCACCCGTCCGTACCGGGTATACCGCAAGGCCCCCCTGGCCTTGCGGAAGACTGTGGCCGCCTGGGCAGCCAAGCGGCCGCCCTTCCACGGCCAGGGCTTTCTCACCAAGGCCGCCAAGGGCATTGACCAGACCTTTGTGGGCCAGGCGTTCATCTTTGACAGCGCCGAGGCCGAGCGGGCGCTCTCCCCCGCCTACCGGGGCGGGCTCACCTGGCACGACGTCACAGAGCCCTACTTTGAGGCGGTGGAGGGAACCGACGACCTGACCAAAATGCAGTATCTCGACCTCCACCTGTGGCAGCCGCTGGACATCCTGCGCAAGGCCGACCGCATGACCATGGCCAATTCCCTGGAACTGCGGGTGCCCTATCTCGACAGGGAGGTTTGGGCAGTGGCCCGGGCTATCCCCAGTTCCCAGAAGATGCGGGGCAAGACCATGACCAAGTGGCCTCTGCGCCTGGCGGCGGTGCCCCTACTCCCCGATGACTGGATCCACCGGGACAAGAAAGGGTTCCCCGTCCCCTTCATTGCGTGGCTGCGGGAGGAAAAATACTACAATTGGGCCAAAGATCTGATCAACCAGAGCTATGTGGCGGAGTTCTTTGACCAGAACTATCTGCTGGAACTGCTGGAGCGGCACTATTCCGGGCAGGCCCGCACCCACCGCAAGCTGTACACGGTGCTGTCCTTCCTGATCTGGTACCAGGTGTACTTCCCCGAAAAGTGCGGCGTGGAGCCATTTACCCCCAACAAATGACAAATCCCCCCGCTGTGAGCTCCACGGCGGGGGTTTTTGGGGCCCCCGCCGGTAGGCGGCGAAGCCGCCCCGGGCCTAAGCGGGCCAAAGGCCCGCCCACGGCAAAGCCGGCCTCGCCCCGATGATGCAGCGAGTAATTCTTTTGCCGATTTTTTGTCGAAAGTCGGCAATCGTTCATAAATATTCTATTGAAAAAAACATATCACTTCGCTATAATATTCGCTGAACTTTCCTACTGACTTAGGAGGAACACCATGATTCTGCGCGTTGGCATTGACATCGGCTCCACCACCGTCAAAGTGGTGGTGCTGGACGAGGATAACAAGCTGCTGTTCCGCTCCTACGAGCGGCACTATTCCAAGGCCCGGGAGCGGGCCTGCGAAACCCTGCGCTCCATTGAGGATATGCTGAGCGGCAAGGATGTACGCCTAGTGGTCACCGGCTCCGCCGGACTGGGCGTGGCCAAGGCCGCGGGGCTGGACTTTGTTCAGGAGGTATACGCCACCGCCGCCGCGGTGAACACCTACATCCCGGATACCGACGCCGTCATCGAACTGGGCGGCGAGGACGCCAAAATCATCTTCTTCGGCGGCGCGCTGGAGGAACGGATGAACGGTTCCTGCGCCGGGGGCACCGGGGCGTTTATTGACCAGATGGCTACCCTCATGAACGTCACCGTGAACGAGCTGGACGAGCTTTCCCTCAAACATGAGAAGATCTACCCCATCGCCTCCCGGTGCGGCGTGTTCGCCAAGAGCGACATCCAGCCCATTCTCAACCAGGGCGGCCGCAAGGAGGACGTGGCCGCCTCCATCTTCCAGGCCGTGGTGGATCAGACCGTGGCCGGCCTCACCCAGGGCCGGGAGCTGAAGGGCAAGCTGGTTTTTCTGGGGGGGCCTCTCCACTTCCTCATGGGGCTGCGGGAGCGGTTTGTGGACACCCTGCAGCTGGACGAGGCACACGCCATCTTCCCCGAGGACGGCGATTGCTTCGCCGCCATGGGTGCGGCGCTGTGCGCCTCCGACTATGAGGCCAGGCCCTTTGATGAACTGCTTCGTCTGCTGGAGGAGAGCCGGGGGGCCACATCGGTGGTGGACACTATGCCGCCGCTGTTCGAGAGTCAGGCGGACTACGACGCGTTCACCGCCCGGCACAACGCCTCCACTCCGCCCCAGTTGGACATCAATACCTACGTCGGGGACGCGTACTTAGGCATCGACTCCGGCTCCACGACTGCCAAAATCGTCCTCATTGCCCCGGACGGCGGACTGCTGTACACCTATTATCACTCCAATCTGGGCAACCCGGTGGCGCTGGTGCTGGCGCAGCTCAAGGAAATTTACAAGCTGTGCGGCGACCGCATCAAAATTCGCGGCTCCGCCGTCACCGGCTACGGCGAGGATCTCATTAAAAACGCCTTTTCCTGCGATTTGGGTCTGGTGGAGACGGTGGCCCACTACCGCGCCGCCGCCCACTTCAACCCCGACGTGGACTTCATCATTGACATCGGCGGGCAGGACATGAAGTGCTTCAAGATCCGCAACGGCGCGGTGGACTCCATCATGCTCAACGAAGCCTGCTCCTCCGGCTGTGGCTCCTTCATCGAGACCTTCGCTAAGGCACTGGGCTACGGCATCGCCGACTTTGCCAAGCTGGGCCTGTTCACTCAAAAGCCGGTAAACCTGGGCTCCCGCTGCACCGTGTTCATGAACTCCAGCGTCAAGCAGGCCCAGAAGGACGGGGCCAGCGTGGAGGACATCAGCGCGGGGCTAAGCATCTCCATTGTGAAAAACGCCATCTACAAGGTCATCCGCGCCGCCAGCGCCGACGACCTGGGCAGGCACATTGTGGTGCAGGGCGGCACCTTCCACAACGACGCCGTGCTCCGGGCCTTTGAGCAGGAGTTGGGACGGGACGTCACCCGCCCCACTATCGCGGGCATCATGGGGGCTTTTGGCGCGGCGCTGGCCGCCCGAGATCTGAAATTGGAGCGATCTTTGCTGTTAAGCGAATCTGCCTTACAATCGTTCTCTCACAGTGCTAAACCTGTCACCTGTAACCTGTGCACCAACCACTGCTCCCTCACGGTCAACACCTTTGACGGCGGACGGCGGTTTATCTCCGGCAACCGCTGCTCCCGGCCTCTGGGCAAGGAGAAGGCGGAACTTCCCGACCTGTACCGCTACAAATATGAAAAGCTCCGGGCTATGGAGGGCAAAGGCTTCGGCAACGGCTCCCGTGGACGTATCGGCATCCCCTTTGGACTGAATATGTACGAAAACCTCCCCTTCTGGTTTGAGCTGTTCACCCGGCTGAATTTCGAGGTAGTGCTCTCCCCCGAATCCTCCCGGAAGCTGTACATCAAAGGCCAGCGCACCATTCCCTCTGACACGGTGTGCTATCCCGCCAAGCTGCTCCACGGCCATGTAGAGGCCTTGGTGGATGCGGGGGTGGACGCCATTTTCTACCCCTGTATGTCCTACAATTTTGACGAGAAATCGTCGGACAACAACTACAACTGCCCCGTGGTGGCCTATTATCCCGAGCTGCTGGCAGCAAATATGCCCGATTTGAAAAAGGTCCGATTCCTCAATCCTTACGCTGGACTGCACCGCCCCCGCGATTACGAGCGCATTGGCTCCCAGTGGTTTGCCGACACCTTTGGCATTCCTCGCAAGGAGGCCGTCAACGCCATCCGGGCGGCATACCAGGCCTATGACCGCTATAAAGAGGACGTCCATCACACCGGCCAGCAGTATATTGACGAGGCACGGAAAAAAGGCTTACCCATCATTGTGCTGGCGGGCCGGCCCTACCATATCGACCCGGAAATCAACCATGGCATCAATGACCTGATTACCTCCTTCGGTTTCGTGTTGGTCAGTGAGGACGCAGTGGCTTTCCACGAGAGCTATGCTCCCCGCAAAGTACTCAACCAGTGGACATTCCAGGCCCGTATGTACAACGCCGCTCGGTATGTGTGCGAGCAGCCGGATATGCAGCTGGTGCAGCTGGTGAGCTTCGGCTGCGGCACCGATGCCATCACAGGCGATGAAATGCGCTCCATCCTGGAGCAAGGTGGTAAGCTTTACACCCAGTTGAAAATCGACGACATCAGCAACCTAGGCGCGGTAAAGATCCGAATCCGCTCCCTGATGGCGGCGATGGAGGAGCGCAAACGTCATGACAACTGATCTATCCGTTTGTCAGGAGGCGCTGAACCGTGACCCGGTGCTTTACCTGGATCTGACCGAGGCCATCCGCCGCGGGGACGGTGAAGTATTGGGCGCGACGCCTCATGGGGCGCTGGCGGCCTTTACCAACCTCATCGACGGCCCACAGTTTGGCTTTACCATGTTCGCCGATGATTTGGAGACGGCGGAACAGCTGCTGGAGCTGCTCCCGGCCGTTCCCGGCTTCATCACCGTTCATGAAACGCTGTATGCCGGCCTTTTGCAAGAGCGTTTCGGTTTTACCGGACTGCGCCCCTGCTGGCAGGTGGGCTATCTCCGTCCTATGCCCCTTCCCTTACCGGAGCTTGGCGTTGAGGTGCGGCAGCTGGACACCTCCCATCTGCCTACCGTAACAGCCAACTATGACTTGGAGGACGAGGAGTATCTGGACTGGCTCATCGGGCGGGGCGAGCTATTGGGCGCGTTCGACGGCGACACCCTTATGGCTTTTGCCGGCCGCCACGCCGAGGGTTCCATCGGGCTTTTGGAGGTGCTGCCCCAGTACCGCCGCCGTGGTCTCGCCACCCTGCTCCAGTCCCATATGATCAACTTGGAGCTGTCCCGGGGGCACATCCCCTACGGGCAAGTGTTTGACGGCAACGAACCCTCCCTGGCCCTCCAACGCGCCCTGGGAATGACCCAATCCAAGGGCCAGCTCGCCTGGGCTGTCCGGGATAACTGACCCAAAGCGAAAGGAAAATTTGACTATGGCTGAATTGGTTTACGATAAGGACGGACGGCTGCTCTTCACCAAGGAGATGAAAGAAGAGTATACCATTCTCATGCCCCAGATGCTCCCTGTCCACTTCGGGATGTTCCGCCAGCTATTGGTGTTAGAGGGCTATAAAGTAGATATGCTTAACACCAATCACCGAGGTATTATTGATGAGGGCTTGAAATACGTCCACAATGACACTTGCTACCCCGCCCTGCTGGTCATCGGCCAGCTCATCGACGCGATCAAAAACGGCGGGTATGACCCTCACAAGGTAGCCTTGTTCATCACCCAGACCGGCGGCGGCTGCCGCGCGTCCAACTATATCCACCTGCTGCGCAAGGCGCTGGAAAAGGCGGGGCTCGAATTCGTGCCGGTGATTTCGGTGAACCTGTCCGGGTTAGAGAAAAACCCCGGCTTCTCTCTTACGCTTCCCCTGATCCGCAAGCTGATCTACGGCATGATGTACGGCGATCTGCTGGTCAATGTGGCCAATCAGGTGCGCCCCTATGAGCTTACCGCCGGCGACACCGACAGGATGCTGGACCACTGGCAAAGCAAGCTCATTGACAGCTTCCAGGCGGGCCGCGGCATGAGCCGCAAGCAGATGCGGGCCAATTTCGACGCCATCCTGGCCGATTTTGAAACCATCCCTGTCTCCCACGAGGAAAAGGTGCGGGTGGGCGTGGTCGGCGAGATCTACGTGAAATTCTCCCCCCTGGGCAACAATAATCTGGAGGATTTTCTTCTCTCCGAGGGCGCCGAACCTGTGGTGCCCGGTCTCACCGACTTTATGATTTTCAAGATCTTCAACCGCGAGGTGGATGTGAACATCTACGGCGGGCTCTGGGTAAAAAAGAAATTCTGCCAGATATTCAAGGGCTATATTGAGG
>JAIEFH010000145.1 GCA_029067025.1 Oscillospiraceae bacterium
CGCCGGAACCCACGCCCACCCCTACGCCGGAGCCCGCCTTCTATCACCCTCTCACCGGGCTGCCCTGTGAGGAGGATCTGTCCTGGAAGCGCCCGGTGGCCGTCATGCTCAACAATCTGAAGGCCGCCCAGCCTCAGCAGGGCAACAGCCAGGCGGACATCATCTACGAGATGCTGGCCGAGGGCGGCATCACCCGGATGCTGGCGGTGTACCTGGAGCCGGAGGGCCTGGGCCTCATCGGCTCGGTGCGCTCCGCCCGGCAGTACTACTGGGAGGTCGCCCAGGGGCACGACGCGGTGTACATCCACGCCGGGGCCAGCCCGGAGTTCTATGAGACAAAAAACAGGCTGGGCCTGTTCACCGTGGACGGCGTCAACGGCTACTACTCCAGCGCCAGCGCCGGAATGTTCTGGCGTGACCGCGACCGGGTGGCCGGCCACCACTACGCCTATGAGCACTCCCTGCTTACCTCCGGCGAAGCCATTACCACCATGCTGGCCAAATGGGAGCTGAAGGAGCACACGGACGGCTACACCTATGAAATGACCTTTGCCAACGACGGCACCCCCGCCGGCGGTGTCAGCGCCCTCACCGTCAGCGTCCCCTTCTCCAGCTCTAAGACCACGGTATTCCGCTATGACAGGGACACCGGCCTCTATCTGGTGGAGGAATACGGCGAGGCCTACATCGACGGCAACGACGGAAGCCAGGTGGCGATCACCAACCTGCTGGCGCTCCAGACCACCTATACCGTGGTGGACAATGCCGGACGGGTAAAGGTGGAGCTGTCCTCCGGCAAGGGCTGGTTTGCCTGCGGCGGCAAGATGATTCCCATCACCTGGAAGAAGGGCGGCGCGGACGAGCAGCTGCGCTACTTCACCGAGGACGGCCAGCCCCTGGCTCTGGGCCGGGGCATAAGCTATGTGTGCGTCATCCCCACCAGTCAAACCGTGACGGCGGAGTGAGCCCAGCTTTTTGTCATTCAAAAAAATTTTCCAGCATAGCGTCGAAAACACGGCGCAAACTACCCTCGTAACCATAAAACCGGGCTGCCCGCTTATGCAGCCGCTTCGGTTAAAGGAGGTTTTGTACCGTGTTTCTGGATAAGATCGCACTGACGCTGGCCATCGTCGGCGGCCTGAACTGGGGCTGCGTCGGACTGTTCCGCCTCGACCTGGTGGCGTTCCTGTTCGGCGGCTCCGCCACCTGGCTGGCCCGCATCGTCTACGTGGTGATCGCGCTGGCCGCTATCTGGTGCCTCACCCTGCTGTTCCGCACTGAGGACAACCGGGCCCGGGAGAGCCGCGCCTGACGCGGCGTTCCACCGTGCAAAAAAAGACAGTCCCATGGCTTCAACGCCATGGGATTGTCTTTTATAATAAGGTAATATCATTTTCCCCGCCGATCTGGGTGAGCGCGCCGTCCGCGACGAGATACGCCTCGCCCCGCAGCTCTTCCCTGCCGTCCCGGCCCAGGAGATAGGTGCCGTCCACCATGGCATAAAACCGACGGCCCACGCTGTCCGGATAGGTGATGTCCTCATATAAACGCATCCCGTCCAGCCAGCCGTCCTTCTCCCGCTGATAATGGGGCAGGATCATGTGCAGGGTCAGGCCCAGGCCGGGGAGGAACCGCTGGAAATTGGGATCCACCGCCTCCCCCGGCTCCTCCGGCTGAACGTACACCACGTCGGCGGCGTTCATGCTGCCCGCGCTGACGCCCACAATCACACCGTCCCAGCCCGCCAAGCGCTCCCGCAGGGCAATGTCCTGGAAGAAACGGTTCTGGGTGGGCACGTGGCCCCCACACAGGAAGATCACGTCAGCATTGGCGATCAGCTCGCCGCATTGGTCCTGGTTCTCCCGGATCAGCACGTCCGCCCGGGTAAACGGGATACCGATCTCGGCGAAGCTGCCCGGCATATCGTTGAAGAAACGGTAAGTGTGCTCCGGGTTGTCCGGGTCGGAGGCGACGAACAGCGCCCGACACGGCCTGGGCAGGGCCTTCCGCAGCTCGTCCACAAAGCCGTTGGCCGGGTTCAGTGACGGGGAATCGGGCAGGCAGGGGCTGCTGGTGAGGAAATAAACCATTTTCCTGTCCTCCTAAAAACTTTCGTCAAACTGGAAGCTAGAATTCTGCCTCATATTCCATTGATTTCATCTTGCAGCTCCCGTCAAGTTTCTGAAATTCTCCATAACCTGCAAAGTGCAATCCACATTTTTCCATGACATGGCCAGAGGCAGAATTTGGCTCCGCATGGCTGGAAACAAAATGAGTTGCTCCAAAGTTTTTGCGCGCATATCTTATCATTGCTTTAACCGCTTCTGTCGCATATCCCTTTCCCCAACAGTCATATCGCAGATTATAGCCAAACCCCCAATACCCATTTTTGCGGTCTGGCCCAACATCTCCGCTTCCTATTAGCTTTCCGTCCGATAAACGTTCAAAGCCAAAATTATATGTGCTTGTATCTTTTTCAACAAATGTAAGCCACTTTTTCACATCCTCAACGCTCGTATAGGTTGTATAAACCATATAGCGTGAAACTCTCTCATCGCTTACCCATTCAAAAACATCATTGGCATCGGCAACGGTTAAAGGACGGAGCAAAAGACGCTCTGTTTCTATGTTAATCTTATTCATGCGCTCCTCCGCATAACCTCCGATTTGTTCTTCTGCGCGCACGCAAGGAAAAGCAGCTCACAGCCTTTCCCGGATGGCCCGGAGGAACTCCAGCCCAGTCACCTTCTGGGCCTTGGCCTCGCCTTCCCACAGGCCCACCAGGTCGCCGGTCATCACGCCGCTCTCAATGGTGTCGATGGCGGCCTGCTCCAGCTTATGGGCAAAGGCGGTCAGCTCGGGCAGGCCGTCCAGCTCGCCCCGCTTGGCCAGGGCCCCCGTCCAGGCAAAAATGGTAGCCATGGGGTTGGTGGACACCTGCTCCCCCTTCAGGTGGCGGTAATAGTGCTGGGTGACGGTTCCGTGGGCGGCCTCATACTCGTAGTTGCCGTCGGGGGACACCAGCACGGAGGTCATCATGGCCAGGGAGCCGAAGGCGGTGGACACCATGTCGCTCATCACGTCGCCATCGTAGTTCTTACAGGCCCAGATGAAGCCGCCCTTGGAGCGGATCACCCGCGCCACCGCGTCGTCGATGAGGGTGTAGAAGTAAGTAATACCTGCCTGTTTAAATTTCTCCGCATATTCCGCCTCGTATACCTCGGCAAACACATCCTTAAAGGTGTGGTCGTACTGCTTGGAGATGGTGTCCTTGGTGGAGAACCACAAATCCTGGCGGGTGTCCAGGGCGAACTTGAAGCAGGAGTGGGCGAAGGAGGTGATGGAGGCGTTTACATTGAACTGCCCCTGGAGTACGCCGGGGCCGTCGAACTGATGGATGGTCTGGCGGGTCTCCTGCCCATCCGCGCCGGTAAACACCAGCTCCGCCGTGCCGGGGCCGGGAACCTTGTACTCGGCGGCCTTGTACACGTCGCCGAAGGCGTGACGGGCGATGGTGATGGGGTGCTGCCAGTTTTTCACCACCGGGTTGAGCCCCTTGACCATGATGGGGGAGCGGAACACGGTGCCGTCCAGGATGGCACGGATGGTGCCGTTGGGGGACTTCCACATCTGGGACAGCTTGTACTCCTCCACCCGCTGGGCATTGGGTGTAATGGTGGCGCACTTGACAGCCACGCCGTACTTTTTGGTGGCCTCGGCGGCGTCGATGGTCACCTGGTCGCCCGTCTCCTCCCGGTGGGGCAGGCCCAGGTCGTAGTATTCCGTTTTGAGGTCGATATACGGCTCCAGCAACTCCTCTTTGATCTGCTGCCAGAGGATACGGGTCATCTCATCGCCGTCCATCTCCACCAGAGGGG
>JAIEFH010000146.1 GCA_029067025.1 Oscillospiraceae bacterium
CAGTTCGCCCCGCAGCATGGCTGCGGGGCGAACTGAACGGAGCCGGATTGGGGCTTCGGGATGCTTGGTCCGGGGGGCTCCGGCATTCGCCGGAGCAGCCCCGGTTAAATGGAAGAGAAATCGCGGCGCATTGTCTGGCATTCCTTCCTGACAAGAACAGTGTACCACAAAGCCCACAAAGAAACCAGGAATAATTTGCGAAAATATTGTTAAATATCTATGAATTCATCATCATCAAAACCGCTGGAGATTACTGGATGGAATAGGGCCCCCGGGCCAGCACCCTCACCGTGCCCGACGTGGCGGTGACCCGCCGGGTGCTGATGGTGACCATATACAGGTGGTTGGTGACCAGGGCCTGTCCATTGCCCAGCACGGAGCCGGAGGTGGTGTCGATCAGGCCCACGCTGTCGGCAGAGCCGCACACGGCGGTGCCGACGCGCAGCATGACCTCGCACCCCACATCCCCCACCAGGGACTGTCCCTGGGTCAGGGTGACCACGGTAAATACGCTGCCCGCGCTGGTGGAGGCGCTGTTTCCGCCGTGCCCGGCCAGGATACTGTTCAGCGACTGCTCCATCTCCGCCTTGCGCTCGTTGACGGTCTGATCCACCATGTTCTTCACCTGGTTGGTAAAGGTGCCGTTGAGGTAGCTCAGCGTGACCAAGGGGTCATTTTGCCCGCCGGCGCCCGTGTTGGCGGCGTAGGCCACGGTGAGCAGGAAGCAGACGCAGGCCGCCGCCGCGGCGATCTTCCATTTCTTCATATGTAGATTACCTCCGAATATGCTATCTGCCCACCCCGCCCCATTGACTTGGGGCAGGGTGGGAAATGCGGTCAGACAAGACGTTCCGGGCTCAGGCCGAAGCTGACGGCAATGGCGCTGTCCACCCGCCGCATCACTTGGTCGTCCACCCGGCCCATGTGCTCCCGCAGCCGCTTTTTGTCCAGGGTGCGGATCTGCTCCAGCAGAACCACCGAGTCCTTGGGCAGACCGCAGCTATGGGATGCCAGGGTAATATGGGTGGGCAGACGGGCCTTGCCCGTTTGGGAGGTGATCGCGGCCGCGATCACCGTAGGGCTGTGTTTATTGCCGGTGTCGTTCTGGACGATGAGCACCGGGCGGACGCCGCCCTGCTCACTGCCCACCACCGGGCTTAAGTCCGCGTAAAAAATGTCGCCGCGCTTGACGCTATTGTCCACAGGATCTCACACTCCGCCGGATATAGTGCCCGTCTACGCTTATGTAGACCGGGTACTATCATTCTCCCACGGGGCGGCGGCTTTTATACCGTCCTGGCAGGGAAAAACCGCCGCGGCTCGCCGCCGGTCTTTTCCTCCCGGCGGGCTCCCTGACTATCCTATGCGTCCTTGTAGATTCTTGGCACTCTGGGCGCAACGGCGCACAACAGTTCATACGAGATGGTGCCCGCCAGCCGCGCATGATCCTCCACCGGCAGATGGGGGCCGAATACCTCCGCCACGTCGCCGGGGTGCACATTGGCGGATTCGTCCAGACCGATCATGCACATATCCATGCACACCCGGCCCATGATTTGACGGCACTCCCCGTCCAGCCATACGCCGCTCTCGTTGGATAGCACCCGGTGGAGGCCGTCGGCGTAGCCGATGGGCAGCACCGCCGTCCGTCCGCCGTCTGGGCCAAAGCTGGCCGTGCAGCCGTAGCTCACCGGGGTGTTCTCCGGGAAGTCCCGCACCGCCGCCACCCGGCTGTACAGCGACATTACCGGCTTCAAACCGGGACCGTCCAGCCCTTCACAGGAGGGGTCTGGGTAGTGCCCGTACAGGGCGATGCCGGGGCGCACCATATCCATGTGCGTACAAGGATAGTTTAACACAGCGGCGCTGGCCGCGCAATGGCGAATTTCAAAGGTGCGGCCGTATTTTCCCTCCAATTCTTCCAGCACGTCCAGAAACCGGGTGAACTGGAGCATGGTATACTCCTCGTCCCCGTCGGCGTTGGCGAAGTGGGTAAAAATGCCCTCCGGCTCCAGATGGGGCAGGGCGCACAGGGCGGCCAGCTCCGCCGCCGCCCTCTCAGGGTCGGGATCCAGCACCCCCAGGCGGCTCATGCCGGTATCCACCTTGAGATGCACCTTGGCCCGCTTCCCAATCGTCCCGGCGGCTTCGGACAGCGCCTTTGCCAGCTCAGGGGTGAACACCGCCTGGGTCACGTCCAGCTCCACCGCCTCCGCGGCCAGCGCCGGGTGGGTGTACCCCAGAACCAGGATGGGGCCGGTGATGCCCGCGCCCCGCAGCTCCGCCGCCTCGTCCAGGCAGGCCACCGCCAGATAGTCCGTCCCCAGCTCCACCAGCCGCCGCGCTACCGGGATTGCCCCGTGGCCGTAGGCGTTGGCTTTTACGGTGCCCAAAAATTTGCTGTCCGGGGCGCAGGCGCGCAGATCCCGGTAGTTGTGCTCCAGATTGCCCAGGCTGATCTCAGCCCAGGTCCGTGCTGTTTCCCGTTTCATATTGTGCCATCTCCGTTGTAAAGTTACTTAGCTTTGCAGTCAGCACCGTCTCCCCGGCCACGCTCACTTCGGCCCGCAGCAGGGCGCGGCTGGCCCGGTCAAAGATGAGCAGGAACTGGGTACCCGTGTTGGCCTCCAGCTCCGGGTCCTGGAAGGAAATTTGAAGGTACTCGCTGTTCTCCCCGGCCCAGGCGCATTTTGCCATGTAACCCTTCTCAATCTGCTCCATCATGGCGGTGACGGCGGACACCGGGGTCAGCCCCGCCCCGTCCAGCAGGCCCAGGGACAGCCCCGCGCCGTCATACTCCAGCACCGTTTCCCCCTGGGCAATACGGGCGGTGATGCCGGCGAGCAGCTCCGGGGCGGTGACGGTGAGCACCGTCTCTCCATCCCGCTGCCAGCCTGTGTCCAGGGTGAAGTCGTACACCGCCTCGCTGTAGCACACGGATATGTCCACCGTGGCCGACCAGCCGGACAGCGCTTGGTATTCCTCCCGGAGGGCCAGCGCCGCCTCCTCCGGGGTCTCCGCCGCCGTTCCGGCCTTGCAGCCGCACAGCAGCAGGGTCATCATCAGTACACAAGCCGTCAACTTGCGCACTTCTCAGATTCCTCCTCGTTTAAATCAGCTCTTTGATTGCGTAAGGTATCTGCTCGATCAAATCGGAGGGGGTCATGCCGTACTCCCCTTTGTCCTCCGCCGCCAGGTCTCCCGCCCGCCCGTGGAGCCATACCGCCAGCACGTCCGCGTCCGACATCTCCTGCGCGGCCAGCGCGCCCATCAGGCCCGCCAGTATGTCTCCGCTGCCCCCTTTGGCCATGCCGGGGTTGCCGGTGGAGTTGACGGCGCACCCGCCGCCCCAGGTGATGATCGTGCGGTGCCCTTTGAGGATCACCGTGCATCGGTGCTGTTGGGCAAAGGCCCGCGCCGTCTCCAGCCGGTTCCGGATGGGCAGCCCACAGCGATCCAGCCGGGCGAACTCCCCGTCGTGGGGGGTGAGGATGGTCGGGCCCTCCCGCTCGTCCAATACATTGATATGCCGGGAAATGAGATTTAGACCGTCCGCGTCCAGAATCACGGGGCAGGCCAGCCCTTTCATCAATTTGAGAACCAGCTTTTCCGCCCGCTCGCCCTGCCCCAGGCCGGGGCCGATGACGGCGGCGGTGCAGCCGCGGGCCTTTTCCAGTACGGCTTCGTCATCCTCGGGCCAGGGCCAGACCATCACCTCGTCGCAGCACTTGGCGGCCAGGATGGGGTACACATCCTCAGGCACGGCCAGCGTGGTCAGCCCCGCGCCGCCCCTGATTGCCGCGCGGGCACACAGTGCCGCCGCGCCGGTATAGCCCCGGCTCCCGGCCAGGATGAACAGTTTGCCGAAATCCCCCTTGTGGCCGTCCACCGGGCGGCGGGGGAGGGACAGCATCTCCCGTTCCACCAGCATGGTCTGGGGATGATCCGGGTACAGGTCGTCCGGGATGCCGATGTCGGCCACCACCACCCGTCCGCTGTGTACCGCGCCCTTGCCCACGTACAGCCCCGGCTTGCCCCGGGAGAAGGTGACGGTCACGTCCGCTTTTACCGCCGTGCCCATCACGTCGCCGGTGTCGGCGTGGATGCCGCTGGGCACGTCGGCGGACACCACCCAGCCCGTCCCCCACCGGGTCATGCGGGCGGCCAGGGCCGCGTCGCCTTCCAGGTCGCGGGTGAGGCCCACACCGAACAGCGCGTCGATGGCCACATCAAAGGGCATATACTGCTCCTTATTCTCTGAATCGAAATCCTCCAGCACCCCTCCGGCCTCCGCCAGGCGGCGCTCCATCTCCAAACAGTCGTCGGTCATCTTGGCCCGGTCGCCCACCAGGACGCACTTCACCCGCCAGCCCATCTCCAGCAGCAGCCGGGCGGCGGCTACGCCGTCCCCTCCGTTGTTGCCGGGGCCGCACCACACGATGGCGGATCTGCGCCGCATAGCCCAGAACTCCGCCTGCTCCTCCTGGGTCAGGAGATGCCCGTCCTTTGCGATATAAGCGGTGGGGCCGTCCTGTTGGAGCCCCGGCCCAGGGATGGGCAGGGAGCGCACCTCCCGCACCAGCGCCCGGGCGGCGTTCTCCATCAGCTCGGTGGACGGGATGCCCCGATCCTCAATGGCTCGGCGGTCGATCTCCTTCATCTGCGCGGCGGTGTACAGCTCCATACGGTTGGCTCCTTTCATTTTCTCAACATTATAATGTTTTCCCCTTTGCATTTCAACCATATTATTAAAAGGATAGAGATTCTCCCCGCCCCCGGCGGGGAGAATCTCTAAATCAGCATTTTCCCCCTTGCATTTCAACCATATTATCAAAAGGATAGGGATTCTCCCCGCCCCCGGCGGGGAGAATCTCTAAATCAGTATTTTCCCCCTTGCATTTTAACCTTTATTGTGATATAAAAGGAAAAGTGAAATGCGTGGAACGGGAAAATAGGGAGCTTTACTACACCCCCAGAGAGAGGCGGTCACCGGCTGAAAGCCGCCTTGGTGCGTGTCCCTTGGTTCGCCCGGGAGCGGCCCGCGAGAGCGGGACGGTTTGCCGCCGTTAATTGGCTTTGAGTGCGCACGAAATGTGCGAATGCGGGTGGTACCGCGGAAGGGTTGCCTTTCGTCCCCAGGACAGGGGAGGAAGGGCGTTTTTATTTCGATAGAAGGGAAGAAAGCTCATGTGGTGGCTGTTGCAAAGCGGTTTTTTTGATGTCATGTCTGTTTTGGTCATTCTCATCGTTGTCGGCGCGTCCGTGTTCGGGGTCGTCTCCCGCATCCGGCGATTGGGCAAAAACAGCAATTCCCCCCGGCTCACCGTGGAGGCCCAGGTGGCCGCAAAGCACACCAGCGTCACCCACCACAGCAGCGCCGACGACTCCATAGGCCACACCTCCACCTTCTACTATGTCACCTTCCAGGTGGAGAGCGGCGACCGGATGGAATTCCAGGTCACCGGCCAGGAATATGGGATGCTGATGGAGGGAGACTGGGGCCGGCTCACCTTCCAGGGTACCTGGTACCTGGGCTTTGAGCGCCAGCGGTAAGAAAACACGATAACCAATATCAAAGGAGTATATGCCATGAAAGAACAGTTAGCAAAAATCCGTGCCGAGGCGCTCTCCGCCTTTGAGAGCGTCCGCGACTCCGCCGCCCTGGACGAGCTGCGGGTGAAGTACCTGGGCAAAAAGGGCGAGCTGACGGCGGTCTTGAAGCAGATGGGCAGGCTGTCCGCTGAGGAGCGCCCCGCCATGGGCCAGTTGGCCAATGAGGTGCGCGCCGCCCTGGAGAACGCTCTGGACGCCGCCTCCCACAAGCTGGAGAAGGCCGCTATGGAGCTGAAGCTGAAGGCGGAGACGGTGGACGTGACCATCCCCGGCAAGCAGGTGCGGGTGGGCCGCCGCCACCCCATGAATACCGCCCTGGAGGAGATCAAGGACATCTTCATCGGCATGGGCTTCACCGTGCTGGACGGCCCGGAGATCGAGCTTGCCGAGTTGAACTTCGACCGGCTCAACGCCGAGGAGGGCCACCCCTCCCGTGACTGGTCGGACACCTTCTACTTTGACGAGGACAGCCGGGTCATGCTCCGCTCCCAGACCTCCCCCATGCAGGTGCGGGCCATGGACTCCATGGAACTGCCCATCCGCATCATCGCCCCCGGCCGGGTGTACCGCAAGGACGAGGTGGACGCCACCCACTCCCCCATGTTCCACCAGGTGGAGGGTATGGTCATTGACAAGAACATCACCATGGCCGACCTCAAGGGCACGTTGAACACCCTGGCGGAGCGGCTCTTCGGCCAGGGCACCGTCACCCGCTTCCGCCCCCACCACTTCCCCTTCACCGAGCCCTCCTGCGAGATGGACGTGCAGTGCCACAAGTGCGGCGGCGTGGGGTGCCCCACCTGCAAGGGCGAGGGCTGGATTGAGCTGCTGGGCGCGGGGATGATTCACCCCCGGGTGCTGGAGATGGCGGGCATCGACCCCGAGGAGTGGTCGGGCTGGGCCTTCGGCATGGGCCTGGAGCGCACCGCCCTGCGCCGGTTCAAGATTGCCGATATGCGGCTGATCTTCGAGAACGACGTTCGGTTCCTGGAGCAGTTCTGAGAGGAGGAAGCAATGATGAATTTATCGAGAAAGTGGCTCAATGAGTTTGTGAAAATAGACGCCCCCGACAAGGAGTTCGCCGAGGCCATGACCCTGTCCGGCTCCAAGGTAGAGGGTACCACCGACCTGGGCGCGGAGATTTCCAAAGTAGTAGTTGGTAAAATCGTCTCCATGGAGCGCCATCCCGATTCCGACCACATGTGGGTGTGTCAACTGGACGTGGGGCAGGAGGAGCCCGTCCAGATCTGCACCGGGGCCTGGAACATCCACGTAGGCGACCTGGTGCCCGTGGCCCTGCACAATTCCACGCTCCCCGGCGGCAAAAAGATTACCAAGGGCAAGCTGCGGGGCATCATGTCCAATGGTATGCTCTGCTCCCTGTCCGAGCTGGGGCTGGACGAGCGGGACTTCCCCTACGGCGTCATCACCGCCGCCGCGCTGTTGAACGACTACCACCCCATCGATCCCGCCAAACCCTCTATCCCCGCTGACATCCAGCCGGGGGACAAGGTGTTTGGCCCGGTGGTGGCGGCTGAAGTGCTGGAGTGTATGCCCTTGGGCGACGGCAGCTATCACACCTGCATGATGGTGAAAGACGCCACGGTCTGCCCCGACATCCACTGTGACAATGTCCATGTGGGCGATATGGTAGCCTACAACGAAAAAACCGATGACATCTGCACCCTGGCTGACCTCCACGCCGAGCAGAGGGAGTTCCCCCACTGCATCCCCGACGGCATTTTCGTCCTCCACGAGGACTGCAAGCCCGGCGACGACATCAAGGCCGTCACCGGCCTGGACGACCACGTCGTCGAGTTCGAGATCACCCCCAACCGCCCGGACTGTCTGTCCGTCATCGGCCTGGCCCGGGAGGCCGCCGCTACCTTTGACGCGCCCCTCACCCTCCATGAGCCGGAGGTCAAGGGCGGGGCGGACGGCGTACTCACCGACCTGCTGGACGTGGAGACCCCCGCCGCCGATCTGGTGCCCCGGTACACCGCCCGGATGGTGCGCAACGTGAAGATCGCCCCTTCCCCCAAGTGGATGCGGGAGCGGCTGCGCGCCATGGGGGTGCGGCCCATCAACAACATCGTGGACATCACCAACTACGTCATGCTGGAGTACGGCCAGCCCATGCACGCCTTTGACTACCGCTATGTGAACGGCGGCAAGATCATCGTCCGCCGGGCGGAGGAGGGGGAGGCTCTCACCACCCTGGACGGCAAGGAGCACCGACTCACCGCCAACCACCTGGTCATCGCCGACGAGGGCCGGGCGGTGGGTCTGGCGGGCATCATGGGCGGATTGAACTCCGAGATCGTGGACGACACCACCGATGTGGTGTTTGAGTCCGCCTGCTTCGACGGCACCTGCATCCGCAAGGGCGCCCTGGCCCTGGGTATGCGCACCGAGGCCTCCGCCAAGTTCGAGAAGGGCCTGGACCCGCTGAACACCCTGCCCGCCGTCAACCGGGCCTGCGAGCTGGTGGAGCTGCTGGGCGCCGGCGAGGTGGTGGACGGATGTATCGACATCCTCAACTTTGTCCTCCACCCTGTGGAGCTGCCCGTGGAGCCGGACAAGATCAACGCCCTGCTGGGCACCAATGTGTCCCGGGAGGAGATGCTCTCCATCCTGAAAAAGCTGGACTTCCTGGTGGAGGAGGATCCCGATGTGGTTACCGTCCCCTCCTGGCGGGGCGACGTGCGCCGCATGGCCGACCTGGCTGAGGAGGTGGCCCGGTTCCACGGCTACAACAACATCCCCAACACCCTTATGCGGGGCCAGACCACCCAGGGGGGCTACTCCCCGGTGCAGAAGCTGGAGAACCGGCTGGGCGAGCTGTGCCGCGCCTGCGGGTACAGCGAGATCATCACCTATTCCTTCATCTCCCCCTCTTACTACGACAAGATTTTGTGGCCGGAGGACGACTTCCGCCGGAATTCCTTCAAAATTTTGAACCCCTTGGGGGAGGACACCTCCATCATGCGCACCACCACCCTGCCCTCCATGCTGGAAATCCTGACCCGCAACTGCAATTACCGCAACAAGTCCGCGTGGCTGTACGAGCTGGGCCGTATCTACCAGCCCGGCGACGAGGAGGGCCTTGCCAACGAGACGAAGATCCTGACCTTGGGCGCTTACGGGAACGGCATGGACTTCTTCACCATGAAGGGGACCGTCGAGGCCATTTTGAAGGATACCCGGGCGAAGGACATCCACTTTGAGCCCTGCGCCGCGGATCACTCCTATCACCCCGGCCGCTGCGCCGAGGTGTGGAGCGGCGACGACTGCATCGGCGTGTTCGGCCAGATCCACCCCCAGGCGGCTCAGAACTACGGCGTGGACGTGGAGCTGTACTGCGCGGAGCTGAGCTTTGACGTGCTGCTGGTCACCCACGGCACCGACCCGGAGTACGCCCCCCTGCCCAAGTTCCCCGCCGTCACCCGGGACATCGCCGTGGTGTGCGACGAGGCCGTCACCGTGGGCGCGCTGGAAGCGGCCATCCGCAAGGGAGCCAAGGGACTGCTGAAGGACGCGGCCCTGTTCGACATCTACCGCGGCAAGGGCGTGGCCGAGGGCAAGAAGTCCGTGGCCTTTAACCTGACGCTCCGGGCGGACGACCGCTCCCTCACCGGCGAGGAGGCGGACGCGGACGTGAAGAGCATCCTTGAAACCTTGGAAAAAGACTGCGGCGCGGTGCTGCGCTGACAACGCATAATTCAGAGGGGCGGGGCAGAGATGCCCCGCCCTTTTTGCCCTTGTATGACAAGCATGGGCGCTATGAAGCAAATGGCTTTGAGAATCCCTATATGAAAAGTGGAGCGGGATAGTTACCTATCCCACTCCACTTCATGTTAAGAGCGCCGCGCGATTATTTCGCGGGGATATTCAGAACCTGACCGACCTGGATGAAGTTGGGATCCTTGATAGCGTCCTTGTTGGCCTCGTAGATCTGGCGCCACAGGGAACCGGAGCCATACTGCTTCTGGGCGATTTTCCACAGGGAGTCGCCGGCAATGACCACATAGGTGGTGGAGCTGGCGGGCTCGGCGGGAGCGGGCTCGACAGGAGCGGGCTCGACGGGAGTGGGCTCGGGCTCGGGAGTGGGCTCAGGCTCAACCTCGGCGTTCAGAACCTTGACGCGGCCGGCGCCGGTAGGATTTTCATAGTTGAGCAG
Organism: Oscillospiraceae bacterium; assembly: GCA_029067025.1. Classification (GTDB taxonomy): domain Bacteria; phylum Bacillota; class Clostridia; order Oscillospirales; family Oscillospiraceae; genus Enterenecus. The sequence continues at coordinate 9,794 of JAIEFH010000146.1, forward strand.
ATAGTTCTCGTAGGCGGCCAGGGGGCTGTTGGCGCTGGAGATGACCGTGTCGGTAAAGGCCCCGACATAGGCGGCCATGGCCAGATAGTCCTCGGAGGTGCCGTCCAGCACCTTCTCGGCATCACCGAACATATTGAAGCCGTCGCCGCAGTTCAGCAGGGTGTAGTTGGTGCCGGCCATGGTGTAGGTCTTGTCCAGCTCCAGGGGCTCGTAGGTGCCGCTCTCCTTGTCGTAGACCTTGACGTTGGTCACGCGGTACGCGTCGGGGCCGGCCAGCCACACGTTCTTGTCGTCGGTCTGGACGGTGTTGGGGACGGACAGGTCGATCTCGTAGGTCAGGCCGGCCACTTGCAGGAAGCCGCCGTTCTCCTTGGAGTTATCCGCGGAGACAAAGCGGGCGCCGAACTCCAGGGCGTCCAGCACGGTCTGGCCGTCCACCTTGACCACGCACAGGACGTTGCCAAAGGTGTTGATGGTTTTGCAGGTCTGATAGCTCCAGGTGCCGGCCGCCGCGTTGGCGCGGATGCCGCCGCCGTTCATGATGGCCAGGTCGCAGTCCAGACCGGCCACCTCGTTGGAGTACCAGTAGTAGGCGTCGGCATTCAGGTCGCCCAGGTTGGTCTCAGCCATACGCACGGCGCGGTCGCTGGTGTTGGGGAAGTTGACGGTGAAGTCGATCTCGCTGGAGGCGACCTGCTTGCCCAGCAGCTCGTTTACCTCGGAAATCCACGCGTCCTCGATGGCCTTGACGTCGGCGTCGGGAGTGACATCGGCCAGGTCGTCAGAGGAGAGCAGCTGCGTGGTGATGGCGCCGTCGGCGGAAATGGTCATCTGGCCGAGGGCGCTGAGATAAGAGCCGGTCTGGGTCAGGACGACGGTGTTGCCAGCCTGATCCTTGACTTCCTTCATGGGGACGGTGCTGTGGGAGTGGCCGTCAATGAAAGCGTCCAGGCCGGTGGTGTGGGCGATGACATCCTCGGAGGTCCAGGGCTGGGAGGAGGGATCCACGCCCAGGTGGCCCAGGGCGATCACGATGTCGGCCTCCTTGGAGGCGGCGTCAATGGCGGTCTGCACGGCGGCGTACAGGGCGGCGCCGTCATTGCCGCCGGCGATGCCGTAGATGTAGTTGCCGTTTCCATCCTGGAAATAGGCGGGGGTGGACTTGGTGAAGGACTCGGGGGTGGTGATGCCGATGAAGGCGATCTTGGTGCCGGCTACCTCGAAAACCTTGTAGCTGTCCAGCACGCTGTCACCAACCACGCCGTCCTTCTCATGATAGAAGTTGCAGGAGACATAGGGGAACTCAGCCCAGTCAATGGCGTTCATGCAGCCCTGCATCCCATAGTCGAACTCGTGGTTGCCCAGGGTGGCCAGGTCATAGCCGGCGGCGTTCATCAGCTTGATGATGGTGGCGCCGCTGTCCATGCCGCCGAAGGCGGTGCCCTGGATGTGGTCGCCCGCGTCGACCAGGAGGACGTTGTCCAGCGTGTCCCGGTAAGCGGACACCAGGGAGTAGGTCAGATCCTTGTCGAGGTAGGTGTGGACGTCGTTGGTATACAGCACCACGATGTCGCCGCTTTCCGTCCCCTCAGTCGGCTTGGGAGCGTCCGCAGCCATCGCCGGAACAGCCATGGCGATGACCATGACCAGCGACAGCAGCAGCGAGAGGAGCTTCTTGCTTGCTTTCATTCGAATTCCACCTTTCTGCTTCTCTTCTTTTGTTCACAAAGATTGTGACAAGTTCAGCATAGCATTTTTTGCCTGGACTTTCAAGGTGAAAACACGAAAAATCCACGCGGATCCGAGGACAATATTTCGGCTGTGAGATATGGGCGGCCATCCCCTGTGATTTTGGTAACGCCCCGCCTTCTGCCCATCCCGGATGCAGGGCAGGCTTTTTCCGCATGGAGCGGCACTGGAGGCTTGACGGTTTGTTTCCAATCCGATATAATGATACCGAACATTTGAACGAAAGGGGGCGGGGTGACCGGTATGGATCCAAGAAAAGTTGCGGCGGAATGGTTATACAATACCGTGTTTAAAGAGGAAGCAATCCGGCCCCGTGCCCCTAAGCCCGCCGAACGCGTCCCGCAGGTGATCCGCGCCGCCCGTTCCCTGGGAAACGGGGCCTATCAGAACTGGCAGTCCCGGGAAACTGTTTTTATGAAGCAGGGGAAGCTGCTGGCGGGCTACGAGGACGATTACGAATATGGCGGCAGTGTCCAATGCTATTACCCTACCTACCAGTCCCTGACGGACCGGCAGCTGCGGGGCTATTTCTCCTGGCGGACTAAGCTGCGCCGGGGGGATGTGCGCGAGGCCCCCCTGTCCTTCGCGTTCCTCTATACCTATGAGCTCATCAACCAGATCGGTGTCATCGACCCCGAGGACGGCTTCCGCAGGCTGGTGCATTTTCGGGACGCCTACGGCCAGATTGACAGCCATATCCTCTCATATTTGAACCGGTGGATCTCGGATTATGTGATCTATTACGGGCTGGATCGGGAACTTCTCTCCGACACGCCGCCGGTGATCCGGGAGCGGAGCATTGCTGTGCTGGAGCATATTCAGGAGCGGGACGCCGCCGGGGTTATGGACGCGGTGAAGGGGCTTTCCGGCTGGCTGGAGCGCTCCAAGTTCTACGGGTCGTACCGGGACGACATGGATACGGTGGTTGTCCGGGTGCTGCGGCGGGTGTCCGCCCACTATGCCGCCCGGTGCAAAAAGACCATGACGGAGCAGTATTTTGGCAGTTACAGCCGGTGCCAGGTGAGCCTGTTTGACACCGCTGTCTTTTGCGACCCATTGAAACGGCGGAACTATGAATACGCCGTGGATGAGCGGTGGGTCTACTCCTGCAAAAACGGCCTCTGGTTCGCCCGGAAGCGAGCCGCCGCTCCCGGCTCCGGCGGGAAGCTGGATGATCTGCTGAAAACCATTGACTCCGTCATGCGCCAGGAATATGATTACCCCCACCCGGTCAAATCCAAAACGGAGATTAAATGGCTCCTCCGGCTCATCCAGGAGGAGGTTCAGAAGCTTTTGGCGGAGAAAAAGGCCACCGAGGAGAAGAAAATCACCATCGACTACGGGCGGCTCACCAAAATCCGCCAGGACGCCGCCGTGACCCAGGAAAAGCTCATCGTGGACGAGGAGATGGACATCCCGGAGG
>JAIEFH010000147.1 GCA_029067025.1 Oscillospiraceae bacterium
GCACCGATCCTCACCGGGGAACACGGTCTCCACGCCGCCGTTGAAGAAGAAGGTGACATGGGCGTACTTCTCGGTCTCGGCGATGCGAAGCTGGGTCATGCCCTGCTGGGCGATATACTCGCCGAAGATGTTGTCCAAACTCTCCTTGGGAAAGGCAATGACCACGTTGGGCATGGACGCGTCGTAGGACGTGGTACACACATAGTTTACCCGGAAGAAGCCCTTTTTGCGCTCAAAGCCGGTGAAATCGGGGTCCACAAAGGTGCGGGTGATCTCACGGGCCCGGTCGGGCCGGAAGTTCATGAAGATGATGGAATCGCCCTCGCCGATCTCGGCGTTTTCGGCGGTGATGACGGGGATGACGAACTCGTCGGTGACGCCCGCGTCATAGCTGGCCTGCATGGCCCCCACGGGGTCGCCGATGAAGCGCTGGTCGCTCTCGCCGTACACCATAGCCTTGTAGGAGCGCTCCACACGATCCCAGTTGGTATCCCGGTCCATGGCGTAGTAGCGCCCGGAGATGGTGGCGATCTGAGCTCCGTACTGGTCGCAGGTCTCCTTCATCTCGGCCACGAAGCCCTTGCCGGAGGTGGGGGGCACGTCGCGGCCATCCATGAAGCAGTGGACGAAAATCTTGGGACAACCCAGGTCATGGGCCATTTTCACCGCCGCCTGGATATGGGTGATGTGGCTGTGGACGCCGCCGTTGGACATCAGGCCGTAGATGTGGACGGCCTTTCCGACGTCCTTGGCGGCCAGCATGGCGTTCTTATAGGCGGGGTTCTCAAAGAAATCGCCGTCCTGGATGGCCTTGGTGATCTTGGGCAGATCCTGAAATACCACCCGGCCCGCGCCGATGTTGGTGTGGCCCACCTCGCTGTTGCCCATCTGCCCGTCGGGCAGGCCCACGTCCATGCCGGAGGCGGACAGCTTACAGCAGGGGTTCTCGGCGAAAATGCGATCCAGGTTGGGGGTGTTGGCGGTCTTGATGGCGTTGTCCCCCGCCGCGGTGGAGGAGGACAGGCCAAAGCCGTCCATGATGATTAAAGTGGTCGGTGTTTTCATGAATTACTCCTGATTGGCCGCGTTGATAATCGCCATGAAGTCGTCGGGCTTCAGGGAAGCGCCGCCGATGAGGCCGCCGTCGATGTCGGGCTGAGCCAGCAGCTCAGCGGCGTTCTTGGCGTTCATGGAGCCGCCGTACTGGATGGTGACAGCGCGGGCCACGCGGGCGCCATACTGCTTGCGGATGATGGTGCGGATGTGGGTGCACACCGCGCCCGCCTGCTCGGCGGTGGCGGTCTTGCCGGTGCCGATGGCCCAGATGGGCTCGTAGGCGATGACCACCCGGCGGACCTGGGTGTCGGTCAGCCCGGCCAGGGCCACCTTCACCTGGTAGGAGATCAGCTCCTCGGTGACGCCCAGCTCACGCTGCTCCAGGCTCTCACCCACGCACACGATGGGGCGCAGACCGGCCTCCAGGGCGGCGTGAACCTTCTTGTTGACGGTGAAGTCGGTCTCGTTATAGTACTGCCGGCGCTCGGAGTGGCCGATGATGACATACTTCGCGCCCACGTCCTTGAGCATCTCCACGGTAACCTCGCCGGTGAAGGCACCGCTGGCCTCGTAGTGGCAGGTCTCACCGCCGATGGCCACGCGGGTGTCTTTGAACAGCCGAACCATGCCGGGGATGTTCACGCCGGGGACGCACAGCACCACCTCACACCACTTGTGGCGGCCCAGCTGGGGCTTGATGGCGTCGGCGAAGGTCTTGGCCTCGGTGACGGTCTTGTTCATCTTCCAGTTACCGGCGATGATCGTCTTGCGGTACTTGAGGTTCATTTGTCGAACTCCCTTCTTTTATTTGAAACAGTGTGTCAATAGGTTCAGGCGTCCAGCAGGCAGGCGACGCCGGGCAGCTCCTTGCCCTCCATGTCGTCGGGGCAAAGTCCGCTTTCTCCGTTTCCGCCTTCGGCGAAAACTGCGTTCGCTCCCTTGCCCCTCCTCTCCCCACAAAAGCTGAAGACCGCTTTTGCGGGGGCCCCTGGACGCTGCTGTGTTACGCGTCTAACAGACAGGCAACACCCGGAAGCTCCTTGCCCTCCATGAACTCGAGGGAAGCGCCGCCACCGGTGGAGATGTGGGTCATCTTGTCGGCATAGCCCAGCTGCTGCACGGCCGCCGCGCTGTCGCCGCCGCCGATGATGGTGATAGCGGAAGTCTTGGAGAGGGCCTCGGCCACGGCCTTGGTGCCCACGGCGAACTGCTCAAACTCGAACACGCCCATGGGGCCGTTCCAGATGACGGTGCCCGCGTCGGCCACGGCGTCGCAGTACAGCTTCACGGTCTCGGGGCCGATGTCCAGGCCCTGCCAGCCGTCGGGGATCTCGCCGGCCTTGACCACCTGGCTCTTGGCGTCGGGGGCAAACGCGTCGGCACACACGGTGTCCACAGGCAGCAGGAGCTTCACGCCTTTGTCGGCGGCCTTCTTCACCATGTCGTTGGCGTAATCCTTCCAGTCCTCTTCCAGCAGGCTGTCGCCCACCTTGCCGCCCTGGGCAGCGGAGAAGGTATAGGCCATGCCGCCGCCGATGATGATGGTGTCGGCGATCTCCAGCAGGTTGTTGATGACGCCGATCTTGGAGCTGACCTTGGAGCCGCCCAGGATGGCCACCAGGGGACGCTTGGGATTGGCCAGGGCGCCGCCGATGAAGTCCAGCTCCTTCTGAATCAGGAAACCGGAGACGGCGGGCAGATAGGCGGCCACACCGGCGGTGGAGGCATGGGCGCGGTGCACCGCGCCGAAGGCGTCGGATACATAAATATCGGCCAGGTCAGCCAGCTTTTTGGCGAACTCGGGGTTGTTCTTGGTTTCACCCTTATTGAAGCGGGTGTTCTGAAGCAGCATGATCTCGCCGGGCTTCAGCGCGGCGGCCTTGGCCTGAGCGTCGTCGTTCACCACGTTGATGTCGCCCGCCAGGATGACGTCCTTGCCCAGCAGCTCACCCAGGCGCTTGGCCACGGGTTCCATGCACAGGGCCTCCAGGGACTTTTCCCACTTCTCCTTGGTGAGGGAGGCGGGGTCCTTGCCCTTCTCGGTCTGCTTCTTCACCCACTTGTCAAAGTCGGGCTCCGGCTTGCCCAGGTGGGAGCAGGCGATGACCGCCGCGCCCTGGTCCAGCAGATACTGGATGGTGGGCAGGGCGGCACGGATGCGCTTGTCATCGGTGATGGCGCCGCTGCCGTCCTTGGCCTGGGGCACGTTGAAGTCGCAGCGCAGCAGGACTTTCTTACCCTTGACATCGATGTCCTTGACGGTCTTCTTGTTGTAGTTCATGATGTTCTAACTCCTTTCATTTCTTACAATTTGAAGTGAATTAGGTTTCAACTTTGGGTTGACGCCATTTCCCCAACCCCGCTTAACCCCGGGAATCCCTGCTGCTTCAGGGCCTCGTAGGCCAGAATGGCCACGGAGTTTGCCAGGTTCAGGCTTCGGGCGTCCTCGCGCATGGGGATGCGGATACAGCGATCCGCGTGGGCCGTTCGGAACCTTTCCGGCAGACCGGCGGTCTCCTTGCCGAAAAACAGCCAGCAGTCGTTCCGAAAATCCGCCTGGGTGTAATCCCGGGGGGCCTTGGTGGTGGCCAGCCACAGGCTGTCCACCTGGTTTCGGGCAAACAGGTCGTCCAGGCTGGGGTAGACAGTCAGATCCACCATGGGCCAGTAGTCCAGTCCGGCGCGCTTCACGGCCTTCTCGCTGATGTCAAAGCCCAGGGGCTCCACCAGATGGAGGCGGCTGCGGGTAGCGGCGCAGGTGCGGGCGATGTTGCCGCAGTTTTGCGGAATTTCCGGCTCAACTAACACGATATTGACCATACTATTTCCCAAATCCTCTCTAACCATGGACATTATAGACGCTTGACAAAAAAATAGCAAGAGAAAATGTGGCAAAACTGTCAAAAATTTACCTGATTTTGCTGTCACTTTGCCGAGGGGCCCTCATTTTTCCGGATTTTTTGGGCCGGCCGGCAAAAATTGGAGGGCGGCGGAGATTTTTTTGCCTCCGGCGCAACCTTTTGGCCCGGAGCGGGGTATCATAAAAAGACGGAGTCGAGTTGCCTTTTTTTCTCCCATGTGCTAAAATGTTCCCAACGCGGTCGTACGAACAGATAAAGGGGAGGACGGCACATGGATACCATGATCATCGGCATCGCCGGGGGAACCGGCTCGGGCAAGACCACCCTGACCCGCCGGTTGGTGGACACATTCGGGGGCGACGTGTCCGTGGTCTACCACGACAATTATTACAAAAAGCACGTGAACATGACCTATGAGGAGCGGGCGGCACTGAACTACGATCACCCCGACGCTTTTGACACCGCCCTGATGGTGGAGGATCTGAAGCGGCTGGCCGCTGGCGAGACCATCCGCTGCCCGGTGTACGACTACTCCATCCACAATCGCTCGGAGGAGACGGTGGAGGTGCGTCCCACCAAGGTGGTCATTGTGGAGGGCATCCTGATCTTTGCCGACCCGGCCCTGCGGGAGCTGATGGACATCAAAATCTTTGTGGACACCGACGCGGACGTGCGCATCCTGCGCCGCATCCTCCGGGACGTGAAGGAGCGGGGCCGCTCGCTGGACTCGGTCATCAATCAGTACCTCACCACCGTCAAACCCATGCATGAGCAGTTTGTCCAGCCCAGCCGTCAGTATGCCGACCTGGTGGTGCTGGCCGGGGGCACAACCTGGTGGCGCTGGATATGATTACCCAGCGCGTCCGGAACCACATCGAGAGCCATTGAACAAAGCGCGGCAGAAGCGCCGCCAGACAGTTTAAGGAGGAAACAAATGATGAAGAAAGTGTTGTACGCGGCCATGGCCGCAATGCTTTGCCTGTCCCTGCTGTCCGCCTGCGGGGGCAAACAAAAGGAAGAAAAAAATGTCGATTTGGCCGCCTTTGCCCAGACTCTGACGGAGAACCACGAGTTCGCCGCTTTCGTGCAGCGGGTGGACCCCACTGACGAGGAGTTTGGCGGCATTATGCTGGATAACGCCTATCCCGGCCTGAAGGAACTGGATCCGGAGCAGATGGAGATCTATTTGAGCATGGTATCCTTCAGCACCGGCGAGTTCGCCCTGGTTCGGGCCAAAAGCGCCGAGGATGCCGCCAAGGTGAAAAACATCTTCCAGGCCCGCATCGACGGCATGACTGAGGAGGGCGTGAATTACCCGGAGACCGTCGAGCTCTGGACCAACTCCTCCAGGTTGGCGGATCACGGAACCTATGTCATGTTGGTGTGCCATGAGGACGCGGACGCCATCGTCAACGAATTCAACGCCCTGTTTTCCTGAGTTTGATGATAACCAAGGAGTGTAAAGAGATATGAAGCGCGTCCTTGCTTTGACCCTGTCCGCCGCCCTGGCGCTGGCCCTGCTGTGCGCCTGCGGCGCCGCCAATTCTAGCGAGACCGTGATCCCCTCCGATCCGGCGGAGGTCACCGAGCCCGTCCGGCCCGCTCCACCCCCTTCCC
>JAIEFH010000148.1 GCA_029067025.1 Oscillospiraceae bacterium
GTTCGTGGAGCTGTCCATCAAGAACGGCATCGACGTCATCCGCATTTTTGACGCCCTGAACGACTTCCGCAACATCACCACCGCCCTGGAGGCCACCAAGAAGTACGCCAACAAGAACACTGTGGCCTCCGGCTGCATCTCCTACACCCAGAGCCCGGTGCACACCGTGGCCAAGTATGTGGAGATGTGCAAGGAGCTCAAAAACATGGGCTTCGACACCATCTGCCTGAAGGACATGGCGGGCACCATGAGCCCCTATGAGGCCGAGGGCCTCATCAAGGGCATCAAGGACGCCATCGGCGATATGCCCATCATCCTGCACACCCACTGCACCACCGGCATGGCCTATATGACCCTGCTGGCCGCCATCCAGTCCGGGGTGGACGTGATCGACACCGCCACCTCCTGCTTCTCCAACGGCACCAGCCAGCCCGCCACTGAGACCATGTTCTACGCCATGGAGCAGTACGGCATCGAGAACGGCCTGAACGAGGACGTCATCAACAAGGTCAACGACTACTTCAAGCCCATCAAGCAGAAGTACGTGGACTCCGGCCTCATCAACCCCAAGAGCATGGCCACCGACTCCCAGGCCCTGGTGTACAAGGTGCCCGGCGGTATGCTGTCCAACATGATCGCCAACCTGAAGGATCTGAACGCCATGGACAAGTTCGACGCCGCCCTGGCCGAGATCCCCAGCGTCCGCGCCGACCTGGGCTATCCCCCGCTGGTCACCCCGCTGTCCCAGATGGTGGGCAACCAGGCCGTTACCAACGTCCTGATGGGCGAGCGCTACAAGCAGATCTCCAAGGAGATCAAGAACTACTTCAAGGGCGAGTATGGCATCGCGCCCGCCCCTGTCAGCAAGGAACTGGAAGCCAAGATCCTGGGCGAGGGCGGCAAGCCTGTGGACTGCCGCATCGAGGACGCCAAGCGCACCGGCGAGGAGTTCAAGGCCGCCCGCGAGGCTCTTGGCGACCTGTGCCGCTCCGAGGAGGACGTGATGAGCTATATCTGCTTCCCCGACCAGGCCGAGAAGTTCTTCAAGGAGCGTCTGGCCAAGGAGGAGAACATCGCCACCTACACCATCACTGAGGCGTAAGGGGGAGCGGTATGAATACTGTTGCTCTTATCATTTCCCTGGAGGAGATGGCCAAGGCTGGCGTCAACGCTGTGCTGGGCTATGCTGTGGTGTTCTTCGGTCTGATCCTGCTGATGGCCGTGGTTGTCATCATGGGCAAGGCCATGGCCGGCACCAACAAGAAGACCGAGGCGCCCAGCGCGGCGTCTCCTGCGGCTGCCGCCCCTGCGGCCCCGTCTGCTCCCCCGGCTCCCGGCAGCGCCGGCGAGGTCAAGCTGTTCGACGTGCCCGACAAGGAGGCCGCCATGATTATGGCGATCGTGGCCGACAAGATGGGCAAGCCGCTGAACGAGCTGCGCTTCAAGTCCATTAAGGAGGTCAAATAACATGAAATATAAAGTGACCCTGAACGGCCGCACCTACGAGGTGGAGGTGGACGCCGGTAAGGCCATGCTGGTGGACGAGTACGAGGCCTATGCCCCCGCTCCCGCTGCCCCTGCCGCCCCTGCGGCTGCTCCTGCT
>JAIEFH010000149.1 GCA_029067025.1 Oscillospiraceae bacterium
AGCCCGCCCAGGCGGAGCTTCCCCTCCCGCACCCGCCGGAGGCGCTCCACCTTCAGTCCCGCGGCGGCGCACATCCGGCGCACCTGGCGGTTTTTCCCCTGATGGATGACTATGGTAAGGGTGCGCTCTCCCGTCCGCTCCACCCGGTCGGCGGTGAGTTCCTCGCCGCCGTCATACACCGGGGCGGCCAGAATGGGCATTGCCCGCTCCACGTCGCCCCGTACCCACACCCGGTACTCTTTCTCCACCTCGTGGGAGGGATGGGTGAGCCTATGGGTCAGTTCCCCGTCGTCGGTGAGCAGCAGCAGCCCCTCCGAGTCCATGTCCAGCCGTCCCACCGGCCACACCCGGGCGGGGCAGTCTGCCGTCAGCTGGGCCACGGTTTTCCGGCCCCTCTCGTCGGACAGGGTGGTGACATACCCCCGGGGCTTGTTCAGCATGATATAAGTATGGCCCTTCGGAACGGCCAGCGGCACGCCGTCCACCTCCACCCGGTCACGCCCCGGGTCGGCCTTATCCCCCAGCTCAGCCGTTTTTCCGTTGACGGTCACCCGCCCGGCCTGTATGTACGCCTCCGCCTGACGGCGGGAGCACACCCCCGCCGCCGACAGCAGCTTTTGCAGCCGCTCCTCCATGCCGCCCCTCTCCTTTCCATCCCTTACGCCGCGCCCCTCATCTTGGCCCAAAGCCTCTGCCAGAAGGTCAGCGGCTCCCGCGCGTCCAGTCCCGCCCCGCTCTGGGTCACCAGGGGCACCCGGGCCACAACCTCGCCGTCTTTCTTCCAAACCGCCTCACCGATGGGTGTCCCCGCCTCAAAGGGGGCCTGGACAGAATTGGCCAGCGTCACATCCATGGTCAGCTTCTCTCCCTCTTTCAAGGGATAGCCCACCTCTTCCGCTGTCACCGCCGCCATGGTCGGAATCAGGCTGCCTTCCACAGACACCGACCCCAGCACCTCTCCCGCCTGGCACAGCACCTGCCGGGGCCAGGTCTGGAAGCCGTAGTCCAGCAGCTTCGTATGATCGTTCCAGTCGTTCCCGTCGTTGAGGGTAACGCAGATGAGGGTCTGTCCATCCCGTGTGGCGGCGGACACCAGGGTGCGCCCCGCCTTTTCCGTGAACCCGGTTTTCATCCCCACGCAGCCCTCATAGCGGTAGAGCAGCTTGTTGTGGTTGACAAACGTCCTCGTGCCGACGGTAATAGACCGGGTAGCGCAGATCTCCGCCACCGTCTCATTGGCAAGACACGCCTGGGCCAGCAGGGCCATGTCATAGGCGGTAGAGTAGTGGTTGTCGTCGTTCAGCCCGCTGGGGTTGGCGAAGGAGCTGTTCTTCATCCCCAGCTCCGCCGCCCGCCGGTTCATCAGCGCCACAAAATCCGCCTCGCTCCCCGCCGTGTGGCAGGCGATGGTCATGGCGGCGTCGTTGCCCGACTGGAGCATCAGGCCGTACAGCAGCGCCCGAAGAGTGATCTGTTCCCCGGCGGTGAGGTAGATGGACGAGCCCTCGCTGCCCAGCCACTCCCCCTTGACGGTCACCACCTCGTCCAGATCCTCCGCCCGCTCCACCGCCACCAGCGCGGTCATCAGCTTGGTGATGCTGGCGATGAGCCGGGGCTGATGGATATTCTGCTCATAGAGCACCCGCCCGCTCTCGGCGTCCATCAAAATGGCGCAGGAGGCGTTGGTGCCCACAGCATGGGCAGGCGGGCAAAGCAGGGTCAGCGCCAGCAATGTAGCCAGCGCGGCGGTCATTTTTCTCAAAAAAGGTCACTCCCATCCGAATGCTCAGATGGGAGTAGTATGGCCTCTATGGCCCGGCCTTATCCGGGCTGGGGAATTATTGGGCGGGTTCCTCGTTCTTCTCGGCGCTCTTTTTGTCAATATAGCCAGTGACCTTCTCAAACATCTCGGGCACCAGATCCACCACCCGGCTGACAGTATCCCCCGGCGGGGGCGCCACGGGCAGCAGGCGGACAGAGCCGTCCTTCACCACCAGGAAGGCCACGGGCATCACATTCACCCCGGCCCCCGCGCCGCCGCCGAAGTTCTTGGCCACGTTCTGGGTCTTGCCGAAGTCGGAGCCGCCGGTGGCAAAGCCGAAGGACAGCTTGGACACTGGAATCAGCGTCACTCCGTCCTGGGTGACGATGGGCTGGCCCACCACCGTGTTGGCGTCCACCATCTCCCGGATCTTGTTCATGGTGGTCTGGAGCACTTCGTTGATGGGATGGTTGTTTTCACTCATGACTCATTGCCTCCTGTTTCTTCGGCTTTTCCACAGCCTTTTTTCTGGCGGATCTCCCGCTTTTGATCCAAACGATCAGCGCTTTCACGCCGTAGTGTACACCCAGGGTCACGATCTGGCCCACGGTCATGGTGACCGCCGCCTGGAGTTCTGCCATGGGCTGGGCCGCGCCATAGTCCATGCCAATCTGAAACGAATGGCGCTTTACTTTAAAATTATTGGCAAAAAGAGGCCAAATCATTCCCAGCGCCGCGTTGGCCTGTCCATAGCCCAGGGCGATAGCGGCGGCGTCCGATCCGCCCCAGATCAGCTCCAGCTCCAAATCGTCAATGCGGATCTTCCGCTTCAATGAGCCGCAGGCTTGTCCCACCACCGGAAGCAGCTTCATCAGCCGGGACAGCGTGCCGGGCTGCCCCTCGGGCTCTGGTTTCTTCTCCTTGGGCCTCTTTTCTTTCTTCGGTTTCTTTTCCTTTTTGGGCTTTTTCTTGGGGCGCTCCTTGGCGGGCAGCAGCTGGATCTTAAACGGCCCCGCCAGGGCGGTGACAAACAGCCCCGCCTGCCCGTAGCGCACCCTGCCCCCGACGCGGATCAGCGAGATGAGCCACAAAACTGCCAGTATGACCAACAGGACCTTTAAAAAAGTCATTGGCCCTCCTCCCCGCCCGTCCCGGCTTCACCCGCTTCCGTTGTCTCCGCCTCCCGGAGGCGGCGCAGGGCGGTCTCCATCTCCATGGTGAGCTGGGCGTCCTCCTGGCTGGCGGAGGCCAGCTCCGGCAGGTCGTCCAGGGACGCCAGCCCAAAGGAGCGCAGGAAGTTTTTCGTGGTGCGGAACTGCATAGGCCGTCCCGGCACCGCCAGACGGCCCGCCTCCCGGATCAGTTCCCGCTCCAGCAGCAGGCCCACGGTGTAAGAGCTGTCCACCCCCCGGATCTGCTCGATATAGGCCCGGGTCACCGGCTGGAAGTAGGCGACAATGGCCAGCACCTCCAGCGCGGGCTGGGACAGCTTGGCGGGCTTGCGGTTTTCCAGCGCCTTGCGGATATACGACGCCTGCTCCGGCGCGGAACACATCTGCCAGCTGTTTTCCAGCCGCACCAGCCGGATGCCCCGCCGCTCATAGCTGTACGTATCCGCCATGCGCTGGCACACGCTGTCCACCGTCTCCCGGTCCTGCCCCAAGGTGAGGCAGATACGCTCCACCGGCACCGGGTCCCCGGCGGCAAAGAGGATGCCCTCAATGGCGCTCTCCAGCTCTTTCAGTTCCATCTCGGGCGTCCTCCTTTCCTTTGTCAACTAGTAACTCTCCACCGTCACATCCACATCTTCCGGCGCGTCGTCCACCGTGCTGGTGACAGTGCAGTCCTCCGCCGTCCCCGCCAGATGGATGCGGTTGGCCTTGCACAGCTCCAAAATGGCCAAAAATGTGGCCACCACCTCGGAGCGGCTGCGGCTGGTTTTGAACAGCGCCTTGAACCGGGCCACGCCGAACTGGATCAGCCTGTCCAAAATAGACCGAGCCTTGTCCGCCACCGGGTATGGCTCCCGGCCCACAATGCCCTCGAAGGCCGCCACGGGCGGCGGCAGTTTATTGTCCGTCCGGGCCAGCACAGAGCGAATGGCGGTAAAGATGTCCACCTTATCGTGAACATAGCTGTAGGCCGCTTCCGCCTTCACCGGCTCCGGCTGTTTAGGCAGGTAGTCCCGGCCAAATTCATACCGGTCCCCCAGCGCCCCGGTGACGTCCTTGATTTTCACATAGGTCTCCTGGCTCTTATGCTCCTCCAGGGCGGCCATCAGCTCTTCCATCTCGCTCATGGCCACCTCGTCGTCGATGGACAGCAGCATCCGGGTCTTGATATAGACGAGATGGGCGGCCATGGTGACAAACTCGCTGGCCACCTCCAGGTTCAGCTCCTCCCGCTGGGCCATCCACGCCAGGTACTGATCCAGCAGCTCAGAGATCTGGATGTCCCGGATCTCAATCTTATTTTTGCTCAGCAGATGAAGGATCAGATCCAGGGGGCCGTCGAAGTCCTCCATGTCCTCCTGCTTGGCTTTCACCACCTTGTCCAGGTGGTAGATGGGGGCTTCCATGGCTCCCCTCCCTTCCATAATAAGGGTATTATAGCAAATTATCTGCAAAAATACAAGCGCAGGGAATAAAATTGCTTCACCCAGTCGGGATAGTGTAAAAACGCTCCATTAGCCTCAATGGCCCGAAGCGTCCGGGCTCCTACCCGGCGATCCAGAATGGCAAATATCTTAATAATGTAGTTCTCACTGTCCAGCGCGGCCTTGATGGGCAGCTCAATAAACTCCAACGCTGCCGATAGAAAATCCATCTCGCAGTACGTTCCGGCCCGATCCCACTTTTCTTTTAACCCCGCATCCTGGGCGTCCCATTTCCCGGTACACTCCCACAGCGCATGAAGGTCGCCTTCCTGCCTGTACATATCGGCCCACGAAAAGCAAACCAACTCTTTCCCGTCCAGCCTGATGGACGCCCGTCCATAGGAATTGTGAACTACATGGTATCGTGTGAGGAAATAGGATATACTGCCTTTCAGCGGCTCACACAGCAGCCCGTTCAGCCGCTTATTCAGTCCTGACCACGATTTATAATGATCCATGCTCACCCGTTCAGCTTTTCCAGCGCGGCCTTGGCCGCCATCTGCTCCGCTTCCTTCTTAGTGCGCCCCGCGCCCGTGCCGATGACCTTTCCGTCCACCGACGCCTCCATCTCGAAGCTGCGGCAGTGGTCAGGCCCGCTCTCCCGTGCCAGGCGGTAGCTCACCGCCGCACCCGGCTTGCGCTGCACCAACTCCTGGAGGGCGGTCTTGTAGTCCCGGTCGGCGGACTTCTCCCGCTCCTTGTCCAAAATCAGCGCCCGGATGATGGGCCGCACCGCCTCCATCCCCCCGTCCAGGTAGACGGCGGCCAGCATGGCCTCGGTGGCGTCCGCCAAAATGGAGGGCCGCTTGCGGCCGCCCCCGGCGTCCTCGCCGCGGCCCAGGCGGAGATACCGGCCCAGGTTCAAGCTCTTGGCCACCTCGTGCAGACTGCCCTCACACACCAGGGCCGCCCGGGTGCGGGTCAGCTCCCCCTCCGGCATATCCGGGTGCTTTTGGAACAGGTAGTCCGCCACCACAACACCCAGCACCGAGTCGCCCAGGAATTCCAGCCGCTCGTTGCTGGTCAGCCCAGCGCCCCGGTGCTCGTTGGCGTAGGAGCTGTGGGTCATGGCGTGCTCCAGCAGCCCCCGGTCCCGGAAATGATAGCCCAGCTTTTCTTCCAGTTCGTTCATCAATATCCCCCACCACGGAAAAAGCCCCGCCTCGGCGGGACTTTTTCGTCATTCTCAAATGATCTTACAGATCCAGATGCTCCTGCATATATTTGTACAGGTCGCCCACCGTCACGATGGACTCAATAGAATCGCTGTCCATCTCCTCCATGCCGAACTCGTCCTCCAGCGCCATGGACAGATCCATCAGATCCACGGAATCCGCGCCCAGGTCGTCCACAAAGGCGGTGTCGGCGGTGACGGTCTCCGGTTCTACGCCAAATTGCTCGGCGATCAGTTTACACAGTTTTTCAAACATATCGAGCAGCTCCTTTATGTTGCTTTCATCAACATCATAATAGGTGCTTTGGGGCTGGCTGTCAATAGTATTTTTGACAATTTTTTTCTGGCGTTACTCTTTGTTTCCGTCAGCGGCGGCAGACCGCGCCGGCAGACGCATATGCTCCACGTTCTCCGTGATGTCCTCAATGATGCCGGAGCGGGTGAACTCCATCGCCTGGCGGATGGCGTTCTTCATCGCGTAGCCGTCGGACGAGCCGTGGGCCTTGATGACCGGCTTGGCGATGCCCAGCAGCGCCGTGCCCCCCACCTCGCCGGAGTCCATCAGCTTTTTGAATTGCTTGATGCCGTCCTTCACCAGCAGGGCGGCGATCTTGCTGCGGAGATTGCGCAGGAACATCTTCTTGATCTCCCGTCCCAGGAACAGCCCCGCGCCCTCCATGGT
>JAIEFH010000015.1 GCA_029067025.1 Oscillospiraceae bacterium
GTCCAGGGGGATGGAGGGAAGGATGCGGGTGAGCACGCCGTCGGCATAGGTGTACCAGGTGGGGTCGGGCTTGGCGTCCTGGGCGGCGATGGCGGCGTCAAATTCCTCCTGGGTGGTTCTTTGACCGTCCACAAAATAGAGCTCTCTGATGCCAAAATCGCGGGCAGTTTGCTTCCAGGTGATGTCATTGTGGACATCCTTCAAGCCGTCAAAGCTCATGGAGCGGATACCCCCGTCCGACGCGCTGCTGCTCCAGGTAAAGGTGCCGTCCGCCTTCAAGTCGCCAACGATGCGTCCGCCATAGGCGTAGCCATAAACCGCATCCCCCACGCGGCGGAGGATCAGGTAGCCGACATTGTAGACGATCTCCACGGGATCATTGGGATCGCCCACGGGATAGATGATCAATTCGTTGACGCCGTCCCGATCCATATCGACGATAGCGAGCTTGCCCATCTCAACCACCGCGTCGGGGTACTGGTCATCCCCATAGTAGAACGATCTCAGGTCATTGATGGTAAAATTCTGTTCCTCGTTGTAAGTGGAGCGGAAGGTTCGCACCCCGTCCAGTAGCTCCTTCATCCAGGGGTCAAGCAGAGTATCCGCGAGATTGACCGGCTCTTGGGAGGCGGAGGCGCTGGGGTTGGGGTCGGCACTGGGATCGGGATCCGGCTCCTTGGCGGCCACCGGGTCGGTGAGCAGGCACACCGCCGCCAGCACCGCCGCCAGCACGCTGACCACCACGATCCACAGGGCGGGGCGGCGGTAGCGGAGTACGTTTTTGATGCGGCCCTTGGCGTCGCCCTCGTCGAAGGCCAGGGGGCAGGGGGCGGGCACCCGCCTGCTGGTGGCCAGGGCCAGCAGGGTGGCGGAGTAGTCGGCCTTGACCTTCGGGCCCAGCCGGCGGATGACGGCCTCGTCGCAGGCGGCCTCAATGTCCCGGCTCATGAGGATGTACGCCGCCCACACCACGGGGTTGAACCAGTGGAGGGCCAGGGCCACCCAGCACACCGGCTTGACGACGTGGTCCAGGCGGCGCAGATGGGCCCGTTCATGGCAGAGGATGAACTGCCGGGGCTGGCCCGCCAGCCCGGCGGGCAGATAGATCCGGGGCCGGATAAAGCCCAGAATGAAGGGGGAGTTCACGGCGGGGTGTTCCCAGGCCCCGTCCTCGGCGCGGATAGCGTCAAACAGGCAGCGGCGCAGCCGGAGATAGGAGAACAGCGCGTAGGCGGCCATGAGAGCCGCGCCCGCCAGCCATACCCCCGCCAGCACGGCCTGCCAGGGGAAGGAGGCCGGGGC
>JAIEFH010000150.1 GCA_029067025.1 Oscillospiraceae bacterium
GCTTGATGGACAGGTTGATGCGGTTGCTGTCATCAATGCCGATGACCTTCACCTTCACCTCTTGCCCCTCAGAGAGCAGATCGTGCACATCACTGACGTAGGAGTAGGCGATCTCCGAGATATGTACCAGCCCGGAGCGATTTCCGGGCAGCGCGACGAACGCGCCGAATTTGGTGATCCCCGTCACCTTTCCATCCAAGATAGAACCAACTTCAATCCCCATAAATCTCTTTTTTCCCTCTCAATGTGTAGGATTTTTTACTTAGAGGAGTCCACAAACTCGATCTCCCCCGGCTCCACCAGGCCCAGACGGCTCCGGGCGATGTCGGCCAGGTACTCAGGATCGTCGCTGTGGTCGATGCTGTCCTGCAGCGCGGCGTTTGCCTCCCGCTGCTCCTGCACCTGGCGGCTCAGCGCGTCCCGGTCTGCCTGGGCGGCGTTGAGCTGGGCGTGGGTGGACAGCAGAGCGATAGCCGCGGCGGCCAGCAGCACCAGCACCAGCAGTTTTGTGGCCAAACCGGCTCGCTTCAGCTTCATGGCGTCTCGCTCCCTCCTCCCCGTTTCTGGCGAAACGGTATAACACATTTATTTTATACCAGCTCAGCCAATTTTGGAAGAGGTTTTTTTGATTTTTTAAAAATTTTTTTCCAGCCCTGACCGCCCGGCGGGCGGGAGCGGTGAGCAGCCGCCACAGTGCCCGGATCCGGCCTGCCAGCCACAGCAGCGCGGGCAGCACCAGATGGCTGAGCGTGAGAAAGTACAGTCCGCCTCCCAAAGCCGTCGCGGCCATATGGTAGATGCGAACTTGTCCGTCGTCCCGCAGGAGGGTGAGGGCGAACAGGGCCGCGGTGGCCCCCAGCCAGAACAGCAGATCCAGCAGGAAGGCCAGCCAGGCCAGTTTCAGGCTCCGGCGCAGGGCGCGCATCCCATCGTAGACAAGGCCCAGCGCCGCCCCCAGCAGGAGGCTCAGGCCAAAGACCACCGCCTGGCCCGCAATGTCAACGTGCATGGTCAGCGGAACAGGCGGGAGAAAAATCCGCCCCGCTCATTGCCATCGTCCTCGTAGGAAATGGCGTCCACGTGCCCATCTACTTTCAGGTCGCCGCCGTCCAGGGACAGCTTTTCGATATGCAGATCCTCCCCGGCCACCACCATGGAGCCCATGGAGGTGGACAGCACAATGGTATTCTCGTCAAACCGCTCCACGTCCTCCACGCCGGACACGGTGAGGCTCTGCCGGTTTTCGATCACCACGTGGTGGGGGGCGGGCTGCCCGCTTTCATATGTCATGGAACCATCTCCTTGCACCTTGATAGTCCATACATATGGGGTTTGTCCCAGGATTATGAGTATTTTACTTCCGCGCTGGGGCGGCCAAAGACTGCCGGTACTTTTTCCAATCCTCCAGCCGCCGGGCGATCTGCCTGGATCAAGGGACGGTGGCCCACATAGGCCCGCAAGTCCATGATGTAACCCATAGCGCCTCCCCACGGCCAAATATTTCAGCTTCCGGGCCGTGTCATGGCCAGTGTATCATCAAAAGGGGCTCCCGTCAAACCAAGATTCAGAATTTTGGGCGCACGTCGTCGCCGCGGGCCCGCTCCAGGTTGATCTGCTTTTTCCGGTTCGACGCGGAGGTCAGCATGGCGCGCAGGGTCTCCCGATCGTTGTTTTCGATGGCAACCCGGTACTGATGAATCCGCTCCTCCAGCTCGGACACCATCTTGGACAGGGCCGGGGCGTTGAGGGTGAAGAGCTGCGTCCACATGGCCGGGTCCAGCGCCGCCACCCGGGTGCAGTCCCGGAAGGAGCCGCCCTCGAAACCCACGCAGGAAAACAGTTCCTCGTTGTCACACACCGACACGGCGATGACGTGCATCATCTGGCTGGTGTAGGCGATCATCTCGTCGTGGCGCTCCGGGGTGGTCTCGATGACGTCACCAAACTGGCAGTACTCCGCCATGCGGTGGAGCAGATCCAAATGCTCCGCTGTGGCCCGGGGACCGGGGGTGACGATGAAGTGGGTGTTGCGGAACAGGGTGCCCTCGGCGTTGTCAATGCCGGACACCTCCTTGCCCGCCATGGGGTGGCAGCCGATGAAATCCACCCCGTCCGGCAGGTATTTCGTCGCCGCCTCCATCACGGCGGTTTTCACGCCGCATACGTCCAGCACCAGGCAGCCGGGTTTGAAGTGATCCCGGTTGTCCCGCAGAAAGCCGATAATGCCCGCCGGATCCTGGCACAAAATCACCACGTCCGCGCCGGGCAGCTCAGTGGCGGGGTCGAAGGTGACGCGGTTGGCCGCGTGCTTTGCCACGGCCTTGTCATAGGTGGACTGGGAGCGCGCCGCCCCCACCACTTCGTAATCCTCGAAGCCTTGCAGCGCCATGGCCAGTGAGCCGCCAATCAGCCCTAAGCCCACCACTAGGATTTTCTTCATGGGAAACACCTCGATGCTTTTTTGAATGTTCCACGTGAAACATTCGTTCTACTTTCTGGAGCGGAGCTCACAGTTCCCGGCCGACGCAGTTTGCCACGGCCTTGAGCTTGCCCATGATGCCGTCAAACTGCGCCGGGGTGACGGACTGGGCGCCGTCGCACAGGGCGCAGGCGGGGTTGTTGTGCACCTCGATGATGAGGCCGTCCGCCCCGGCGGCCACCGCCGCCATAGCCATACGCTCCACCATCCACGCCTTGCCGCAGGCGTGGGAGGGGTCCACCACCACCGGCAGGTGGCTCTGCTGCTTCACCGCCAGCACCGCCGACAGGTCCAGGGTGTTGCGGGTGTAGGTCTCGAAGGTGCGGATGCCCCGCTCGCACAGGATGACGTTGGGGTTGCCGCCCGCCATGATATACTCCGCGCTCATCAGCCACTCCTCAATGGTGGAGGACAGGCCCCGCTTGAGCAGGATGGGCTTATTGGTGTGGCCCACCTTTTTCAGCAGATCGAAGTTCTGCATATTCCGGGCCCCGATCTGGATCACGTCCACCGCTTCCTCGAACAGGGGAAGCTGGTCGGCGCTCATCAGCTCGGACACGATGGGAAGGCCGGTGGCCTTCCTCGCCTCGTCCAGCAGGAGCACGCCCTCCACGCCCTTGCCCTGGAAGGCGTAGGGGGAGGTGCGGGGCTTATACGCGCCGCCCCGCAGGGCCGCCGCCCCGGACTTCTGGACGGACTGGGCCACCTCCAAAATCTGCTCCTCGCTCTCCACCGAGCAGGGTCCGGCGATGACCACCAGCTTGTTCCCGCCGATGGACACGCCGCCGCCCATGTCGATGACGGAGTTGTCGGGGTGGTACTTGCGGTTGGCCTTCTTGTAGGGCTCGCTCACCCGCATGACCCGCTCCACGCCGTCAAGCTGGGACAGGGTCTCCTGGTTCAGCGCCCCGGCGTCGCCCTCCGCGCCCAGGATGGTGGTCTCGCTGCCCTTGGATACCATGACGCGGACGCCGCCCGCCTCC
Source organism: Oscillospiraceae bacterium (assembly GCA_029067025.1). Lineage (GTDB taxonomy): Bacteria > Bacillota > Clostridia > Oscillospirales > Oscillospiraceae > Enterenecus. Next base: position 3,463 of record JAIEFH010000150.1, read on the forward strand.
ATGGCGTGAATGGCGGTTTCCAACTGCTCCGGGGTGAATTCCCGCTTCATAATGACAACCATTTGATATTCGCTCCTTTTTGAGGTTTTGGACAAAATAAATACGGCCGCCCTTGGGCAGCCGCACCGGGAGCTGTGCCGCGTTGCCGCTCAGGGGCATGACAAAGTGCCGCTATCATAATAGCGGTAATAGCCATACCCGTAGCTCCGGCTGTTCATGCACAGTCCCCCTTTTTTTGCGCTGGGGATAATTTAGCACTTTTAAGCACAAAAGTCAAGAGGGAATTTAATTGTTTCGTCCGGCTGCGCCAGGGGAAACAGGGAAGGAGACTATAGGGAAGCATGGTTTACTTTGTTTGAAAGAAAAACGAACGGAAAACGCCCGTCCAGGATCAAAACCTGGGCGGGCGCTCCGATGCCCCAAGTCGCTTCTTCCTCGCGGCATTCTTATGACAGCACACCAAGCTGTACACCGGGCAGGGTACGCTATGTCCTCCCCGATAGCCGCATTATATCATACTGTCGATAGTATATAAATTGACACATTTGACAAAAATATACTGTCGACATTATTTATAATAACGACAGTATAACTTATACTATCCCGCATGGGGGTGGTCATATGGCTTATTCAAACGCGCAAAAAGAGGCGACCGCCAGATACAATAAGAAAGCGTATGACCGCATTGAAATCAAAGTGAAGAAGGGTCGCAAAGCGCGTATCACAGCGTTTGCCGCCAAGCGGAATATGAGCGTCAATCAGTTCATCACCGAGCTGATTGACAATGCGATGGAAGAAGAGAGCGGGGACGCCTGATTGCTCAGGCGTCCTCCGTGTTATGAGGCAGAAGCTCAGTCCAATTTCCCCAGCCGGTCCAGCACCGTCAGCGTCCGGCACAGATCCTCGGATACGTTCAGCACGCCGCTTCCCGAGCCGCTGAACGCGCCCTTGTCCACCGCCTTCTGTACGGCGGCCTTGTACCACGCGGGCACATCCGCCAGCGTCTTGTAATAGGTCATATCGTCGTCCTCCTCGCTTTTGCCATTCATGATCCGAACTACCTCGGCCCGGAAATCGTTCATGTCATACCCAAACCGGGGAAACCAGTTGTACACGTCCCCATGGTTGCTGGCGATCCCCCTGCGATAGCCGTCCTGGTGGCAGATCACCACTCCGTCCGCCATCGGGTTCAGGCCGTATTTCGTGCACAGCATGGCGGTCAGCTCCGCGGCGGTTCGGTACGCCTGGGCGAAGTATACCGGGTCGGTGAGGCCGTCTTCGCACATTTCAAAAGAAATGTGCGAATCATTAGCGCTCTTGCCGCTGGTGCCGGTGCCCGCGTGCCAGCCCCGGTGGTTCCAGGGCAGCGTCTGCACCGCCGCCACCGAGCCGTCCGCCAGCTTGCCCACAAAGCCGTGGACGCAGGCGTTGGTTCCAGGGCGGTTCCAGTCGTTGCCGTTGGTGTTTTTCCCAAGCTGGGCCAGCAGCTCTGCCTTGCCGGGGGTGGATGCCGCCGGCTGCACGTACCGGCGCAGATTGGGGTTGTTGGCCCCGGTGGAGTGGACCATCACCCCCTTGGGGGTAATTGTGCGCTTTGCTTTATAGCAGTCGTTCTCTGTGAGGACGCACGTCAATAGCTTCATGCCGCGTCACTTCCCTTCTGTGCCGTCCGCTCCAGCTGGGTGCCGAAGTAGAAGGCGATGATAACGGTGTACACCGTCATGAAATCCTGGTTGACCTCGCCCCGCAGCGCCATGACGGCGAATACTCCTGTCAGGATCAGCGTAATCAGCGATTTGACGCAGAGCAGCCGGGTCAGCCGGTTGGCCAATACCTCTTTCATGGAATGCTCCTCTCCGCTCAATAGAGTTTGGGCAGGGGGCTCCGGCGCGGAGCCCCTCAAGCAAAACTATGCGGCCCGAACGCCGCTCATGCGTGTCCGGCGGCCGCGGCCGCCAAATTTTTTGACTTGAGGAGTAAAAAGATACAAAAAAGGAATTGCCTATTTGCATACAATTGTGCTATAATACAAATACAGGGGCGCACCGCCCCCAACCGAAAGGAGCTGAGCACATGAAGTTTACGTTCACAGACAAAAAGGTCAACCTGCCCAAGTCCGTCCACAACTACGCGGAGAAGAAGGTAGGCAAGCTGGACCGTTACTTCAAGACCGAGGCGGAGGCCAAGCTGGTCTTTTCTGTGGAAAAAGACCGGAACAAGGTGGAGCTGACCATCCGTTCCGGCAGCACCATCCTCCGGGTGGCGGAGAGCACGTCGGATATGTTTGCCTCCATTGACGCGGCGGTCACCTCCATGGAGCGCCAGCTGCGCAAGCACAAGACGCGTTTGGAGAAGCGCCTGCGCCAGGGCGCGTTTGCCCCACAGCCCGGGGCGGCGGCAGAGGAGGAGACCTCCTTCGTGCCCGAGCCGGAGGAGGGCGAGTACCAGGTGGTGCGCACCAAGAAGTTCCCCCTCAAGCCCATGACGGTGGATGAGGCCATCCTGCAAATGGATCTGCTGGGCCACAACTTCTTCGCCTTCAAGGACGAGGACGGCGGCGCCTTCGCCGTGGTCTACCGCCGCAACGACGGCGGCTACGGCCTCATCGAGGACGAGGGCTGACGGGCTTTTCGTGATATAGACAGATAGGCGGCGGGCGGCAAGAAAATTTCTCTTGCCGCCCGCCGTGCGCTTGTGTGGGGCCGGGCTGAATGATCCGCCGCAACCTGCGGGTGCGTGATGGGGCCAAAACGCACGTTGGGAGCTGTAGACCGAAGTGGGTTTGGATGAGATAATGG
>JAIEFH010000151.1 GCA_029067025.1 Oscillospiraceae bacterium
GCCTTCCGCAAAGTAAAAGCGCCTGTGCCGCGAAAAGCGTCAGCACAAGCGCCGCATAAACAAAGCGTCAGTTTGCCGGGGATGGGGCTGGTCAATCCAATGCTGACCGCCAAGGCGTGGTTCATACCACGGATATGCTTGGGGGCCAACCGGCCAATGTACTTTGCCAGCCGATGCTTATCAAGGGTTCGTATCTGCTCCATCAGGATGATGGACGGCAGTTCAAGGCCGTTCTCGGCGTTGATAAAGTAGTGGGTGGGCAACTTGGGCTTTACCCCCACCTTGCTGGATATGGCCGCAACGATCACCGTGGGACTGTGCTTGTTTCCCTTGTTGTTCTGGATAATGACAACGGGGCGATACCCCTCCTGTTCCGAGCCGACACCCCGGCCCAGATCAGCGTAGTACATATCACCCCGCAGGTATGTCCTGCTCATGGTGCTATCCTCCTTTGAATGTTTAGACGGCCTGCACCGCCTATGTAGAGGGCCGGACAGCGTGACATATCATTGAGGTTGGCAAAGCATAAACGCTCCGCGTTTCAAGAAACCCATCACACTGTCCGGCCTATATTCAAAGCAAAGCCTATTTGTCCTCGACACCCCGGCCTGCTATCGGGAAATCATCAGACGGCTGGAGGCATACCAGCTCCACGGGATTCTCACCCCCGGCAGGTTCTCTGTCGGCTGCTCTCATTGCCTGCGACGGCTTCACGCTGGAAAACGCTATCACGCTCGGACTGTGACTGAACAGGAGTATCGCCCCATTGCCGGTCGTGGCCTACCGGGAGCCGCCCGGAATTGATAACCGCTGATTCTCGCTCCGTGCCGGACAAACATATCGCGGACCTAAATTGATAAGGTGGTGTCCCGTTGTCTTGCCCGACACATCCTGGCGCAGCGGCTAAAACAGCTCACGGCAATGGGAATGTGCCTGATGAATGGGTATGAAATTTTCAAAGATCAAACCCATTCACCGCACAAACGAGGAACAGGTGAAGGGCTTTCCATCGCCCTCCACCTGTTTCCTCACTTATAAAGGATTTTTCAACCCTCCATCAAAAAATATTTCAAAGTTTTTTCTGCTGCTACGACTGACTTGGCGACTGCTTGATAAGTACACCCCTCCATTTTTGCGATCTGCTCATAGGTACAGCCGCCAAAGTAGTACAACACCAATCTGCGCCGCTGTTTCTCTGGCAGTTTGGCAATGGCCTGACGGAGTGTTTCAACTTCTACCTGCTGGAAAACAGTGTCCTCCACGGATTCCTGCTGTTTTACCGCTCGTCTGTTCAGCGATGCCTCCGTCTGTTCGGACTGCTCATAGTGCCTGTCCGTTTCATTCATGAACGAGAGATCGTCCAACTCAAAGCGGTCAAAGGCATCAAACAGGGCCTTGTCGATCTCCATGCATTGCTCGGCCCCGGTGCCGTCCACAAAGGCAAGATAATAGCGGGGCTGATCCGTGCCGAGGCCCGTGGTGAATATCTCGTAGGGGTTGTCCTTGTCCTTCCGGCGCTTGGGCCGGGGATCGGTATTGTTCGGATGGTTGCCACCCATTTTTTGTACCTCCAGTCTGAATTTTTTGGAAAAATTCAGACCGGGGCGGGCCACGGCAACCGGGGGTTAGCGCCGATTCATGCCACTGCTCTGCACAAATGGGCAACAACAAAGCCGCAAAGGTACAATGACCTTTGCGGCTGCAAGAATGGACATAACCATATTGTAGAACTGTAGCCTCTACTTCATGGGTGCGAATTGCCCGCGCAGGAGCGAGAATTTTTTTGAGCGATCATCCTCATTCCTGCGTGGTGCTGCATAGATAGTCGCTGCTTCTAATCAGCAGCGGATTGGCCGCACCAGACCAACACAAAAAAATCCCTCCAAACTCAAAACGGGTTTGGGGGGAGCTGGTTCAAGGCATGGCAACGCGGCCCGCCCCAAAACACCGTTTTTTTATTAGGGCGGGTCTGCTATTTATTTTTCAGCCGTGTAGAATCAGCTATTTCACTTCTTGTTATAGGATATTGTAACTCGTTTATCTGGCACTCATATCTCTGTAAAATGGTGATTGTAATTCTAAAACAGAGAGGTGCATATTATGGACAAGCGAAACAACAGCTTTGAGTTTGACTTCACGCCGATTGGACAGGCTATCAAGCAGGCCCGTGAAGCCAGGGGCATGACGAGAGAGGATGTCGCGGAGATCATCGATTATGTGCCCCGGCACATCCAGGCCATTGAGAACGAGGGACAGGTACCCAGCGTTGAACTTTTGGTGCAGCTTGCCACCATGTTCGACATTTCCATTGACGAGTACATATTCAAGGATAAGAGTACCGCCAAAAGTTCCATCCGCAGGCGGGTGGATACCTCGCTGGACGGGCTGACTGACCAGGAGCTTATCGTCATTGATGGGACCGCGAAAGGGCTGTATCAGGCGCGGGAGCTTGCCGATAAGTAGCAGGTCTACGAAAAAAAGAGCCGATGGACTATGGGAAACTCCCATAAGTTCATCGGCTCTGCGTCTATGCGTCCGGCTCTTTGATGATGGTCATTTTGAATTGTCGTACATTCACGATCACTTCCCGCTTGCACTTCGGACAGAATAGGGGAAAATTGAGCAGTTCCGTATCTTCTCTTACCTTTGTCCGTGTCCTGCTGCCGCAAAAAGGACATAATATCCATCCGTTGCTATCCACAAATTTCATTTCGACATAAAGAACGCCGTACTTTTTGGCCTCCCGGCAAAATTGTTTGAGGTCGGTGTCCTTCACAGCGAACACCTTCAACTCCTTGCCGCTGCGGAGCATATTGGTCAGCCGGGTCTTGCCCTTGGTTTTCGTCTGCTCCCGCAGAATGGCGTACAGCAGGATCGCAAGCTGTTTTGCCCCAGCACCGGCCAGCTTGACCGCCACCTCACCGCCCTCCAGCGACATTCTCACGACCTGTTCCGCCGCGTCGCCTGAATAGCTCATACTCATTCAACTCCTTTCGTTCGGTTTCCTTTTGCTCTATCAGCCGTTCCAGATTTTCTTTGACCTGCCCGGAACGCTGGGCAATACCGTCACATAAAACCACCTCCTTTCGCAGCGTCTTTAGACGTCTGGAAATGGCGCTGATTTTCTGTTTCACCTCATCGGCGGCAATGGCGTCGCCCTGGCGCACCAGCCGCCGAACTTCCTTTCGGAGTTCCTGCCGCTGGGCGGTCAGAGTGCCGATTTCCGCCGACGATTTCTCCCGGTGGGCAGTCAGCTCCCCGATGGTGCCGATGTGCTGTTTTCCCAGGAATCGGGTTTCCGCGTCCAGACGGTCCAGCTTGGCAATGTCCTCACGCAACAAAAAAGACACCCGTTTGACGGATGCCGGTCGCTTGACGATGATGTGAAGTTCGTAGCAATAGCGGAAATACAGCGCCCGCAGGCCGGTGACTTTTTTCCTGGGCTGGCTCCGCACCCGGTAGCGCCGGGGCGGTTTCCGCTCTACCTCCGGGAACGGGGCTTGCTTTCGGAGGTTTTGCAAAATCCTTCCTTTGATTTCTTCCAGCGTGTAACCCTCGCCCAGCTTGTGAAAGCGGAAATACCCACCCGCGTCTGGCGGTTTCAGCCCCGGATATTTCAATGGAGCGCCACCCTTACCATGGGTTTTGAATTGGTAGCCCATCTCGGTCATGACGCGGATAAAGTCTCGCTCGGTGGTGGAGGCGAGGATGGCACGGTCAATGTCGGCCCGGATGGTCCCCCGGTGGGTAGGCTTGCCGTTCTGCTCTGCCTGCCACTCGCCGTAGCTCTTGGCCCGTCCTCCGGGATTCTCAATGACGGAAATGACATACTCCCGGCAAAGCCGGTCTGATACCTCCCGCATACGGGCGTAATCGGCGGGGGAATTGTAGAACTTCTTGCCATCCGCCCAGGACACCGAGTTAATAACAAAGTGGTTGTGATAGTGCCCGGTGTTGCAATGGGTAGCCACTACCACTTCAAAGCGGTCGCCCCATAACTCCTGTGCCAGCTTGACGCCGATCTCGTGGGCAACCTCCGCCGTGACTTCATCGGCCTTAAACGATTGATAGCCGTGATAGCACACCCGGCCCCCCAGCTTGCCATAAAAACGCTTTGTTTCCATGAATTGCGCGGCGGCGGTGTCCTCCCGGCAGTTCAGGCAGGACACATAGGAGCGGCGCTCGGTTTTCATATCATTGGCGGCGTACTCCACCACATTGTCAACCGTGTGAAAGGATGCCAATTCCTCATAGCCGCCCTCGGTGGTTTTCTCCGGGTTGCGGGCGTAATTTATCACCCGGTCCACACGCCCCTTTATGGGCCAGATGGAGGTCACGGCCATGTCAGTCCGCCGCCGTGGTATAGGTGTCCGAGATCAGCTTCTCCACAGCCCAGTTTTCGTCCAGGGCCTTGCGGAGCTGGGGCACGTCCAGTAGCCCCCTGGCGTTGGCAATCTTCAAAACCTGGTCGATGTTATAGCCCACGCGCCGCACCTCCCGGATCAGCATGGGCACGTCAGCGGGCGGGGCCTCCTTCACCACCGCGCCGTTGAGGATGCGGCGGCAGTAGCCCTCACGGGACAGGCCCGCCTTGCGGGATTTCTTGGTCAGGGCGTCCAGCTCGGCCCTGGTAAAGCGGATTTTCATTTCCAGCGTTCTTCTCAAAAAAATCATCCTTTCTATACGGGGTCACAGGGGCGGTAGCCCCTGTCAAGCTGAATTGTGGCCCCACAATTCGTTGCTTGTTAAGACAATGCCGCCCTCTGCGCCTGCGGCGCGGGACAACGTGCGGGGTTGGTGGTCGCCGGGAAAAACAGCGCCGTGTTTTGCCGCTCTCAGCCCTCCTTTCGCCGCTCTGCGCTGGGCGGACGTTCTGCAAGCCAAAGCTCCCGCTTGGCCTGCATATACTCGTCATACGCAAGCTGGCGGTTGATTTGGTCAAGCCACGCCCGTTCCGCTGGGGAAACCCAGCGAGTGTGCCTGGGAGGGGGCTTGCCCCGTGGTATTTTCAATGGCATGGAAACGCACCTTCTTTCTTTCAGATGGTGACGGCTATCTGCCGTCATGGTCATTTGTGGCCACAAAAAAAGACGGCAAAATGCCGTCACGAGAAATTTTCCAGAAAATCCATGATGGTGTCAGCCGCTTCATCATCACAGACCCGCTCCATTGCCACAGGCTGAACAGGTATTTGCTTCAAAGCATCGGAAAGTTCTTCCCGGATGATACCGCGAAACTCGTTTTTCATCAGACTGATACACTCGGCCTGATTGATGATGAACACCAAAGCTCTGTTCAGAGATACCGCATTGAGCCTTTGCAGATACTCCCACGCCCGTTTGTCCTCCGGGTGGTCAAGGTCAAAACGGAGGGTCAGTTTTTTACGTTGCATGGGATGTGCCGCCTTTGCGGAGCGCCATCTCACACAGGTACTCGTAGCCCTTAGCCGTGGCACAAATATCGTCGTTGATGGTCACACGGTCTGCGTCGTACTCTCCAAAATTGCGGATAAGGCAGCTCCCGCCGCCCAGCACATACAGCCGCATGAGGGCCGGGTTGTACTCATGCTCCCGCAGGATGCGGAAGATCTCGCGGACATACTCAGCGGCGGTTTCCCGGATGGTGGTCAAATAGTCTGCTTGAATATCCGCCGTGCCAAAACGCAGCACCCTATTGATGATGGTATCATCCACCGTGGCATGATGGGTGCGCATGACGTTCTCCCGAACAGCCAGCATACATTGATGGGTCCCGTACTTTTCCGTAAACATTCGGTCAGCGGCGGGCTTTCGGTCGTTGATGAACATGATGTTCATGGTGCCGTTGCCAATGTCGCACAGCATATTCACACCCTGGAAGTCCCTGATCTGGCTGGCTACCGCCGCAAAACCTTGGGGGAACACATCAACCCCGGCGATCTCCACCTGATAGGCTTTCCCCCGGAAGGTGAAGCCCACATCCCGCTCCCGCGTAAGATACGCTTTGAAGTCCTCACGCTGCTGGCTCACCCAGGTCAGGGGCAGGCCCACCGCCAGACGCACCTTGGCAGAGGTCAAGCCATGCACGTTCAGCTCACGGGCAATTGCCGCCAGGGTAAGGATATAATAGTCGTCGTCCCCGGTCTTATCGGCGGCAAACTCCTTGTGGCCCATCCCAATCAGGTGATACCGCCCGCCGTAGACCAGCAGATCGTCCTTAAACACCGGCTCGGTGTCGTAGGCGGTCAGCCCTGCCGGAAAACAGCAGTTTGCGGTCTTGATGTTGCCGTAACCGTTGTCGATTCCGATGATCTTCATGCCCTGATACTCTTTCACCGGCTCCATTCCTCCTTTCGCCGCGTCAGCCCTAATTGCCTTTGAAGCAGCTCATTTACGTCCTTCCCATAGGGCGGCGGTCTGTTCCAAATGGTGTACTTGTCCCCCAGCCCCTCCATGATGCCAACCGCCGCGCACCGGCCCACCTCGTCGTTGTCCAGATGAAGGTGGAGCGTTTTTGTGCCGGGATGGTCCTGAAGGTACTGGCTGAGAGCCAGGGGCACAACCCCCGGACGCTTTGGCTTGAATACCCCAGCCAGGGAGAGAAGTGCGTCCTGCCACCAGTCGTGTCCTTTCACTTTCAGCAGAGTAGCGTAACTCAGCAGGTCGATAGCCGATTCAAACAGATGGACGCTGCCGGTGCCGGGGGTGTCCGCAATGCAGAACGAATATCGCTTATCGCTCCCGGTGGCCTCGCCCTTGTAATCACCCACGGTTCCCCGCAGGGCGGCGTATCGGGGCTTGCCCGTCATATCCCGGCCCAGGAACACGACATTGTGATAGGGCTGGCTTTCGTACAATCGCCCGGTCTGGATGCAGTAGTCGATCACGTCATGGTCGATACCGCGTCCATGGAGATAGCTGACGGCGTGGGTGGCGCACCGGCTGGCCTGGGGCAGCAGCAGTTTCCTGGGGGCATGTTCCTTCGGTTTAGTTTGGGGCGTGTAGGGCAAAGGGGAAAAGGTCTGTCCGACAAGAGCCTCCACCGCCTGAGTAAAAGAAAAGCCCTGAACTTTAATGAGATAGTCCAGGGCCGTTTTCCCGCCGATGCCGCGGGAAAACCAATTCCATTTCCCATTGCTGATTTTCAGACTGTCATGTTCACGGGTGCAATAGGTGCCGCCGCTGACATGGACCAGTTCGTGGGGATCACAGCTCCGCAGGTAGGTCAGCAGGTCGATCTCCTTTGCTTTGGAAATCTGCTCTGGCGTAACGTAGCCCATCACCGTTCCTCCCGCTGGCCCTTTTCCTTTTCAGCCTGTATCACCGCATTGGCGCGGGCTTCGATCACGTCCCGCAGGTCCTCCATGTGGTGGGTTTCCGTCTTGTTCCACTCCTTGTAAACGTCCGCCAGCGGGGTCTTGGATTTCAACAGCGCCCTGGCCTGAGCCTCCGGCAGCTCCAGCGCGGACATTTCCATCACAATGTCCTCCCGGACAGCATATTGGGTGGCATTGGCCAGGATTGTGATACCGGGCTGGCCCAGCAGCCAATTCCGATACTGTATCTGCTCGGCCAGCATTTTTTCGTACAGCTTGGTCCGCAGTTCTTCGCTGGTCATGGTTTATCAACTCCTTTTCTGAGATAATAATAGCCGGGAAATTTTCTGGCTGAAAATCTCCCGGCTATGTAGCCGCTCAACAGTTATCATAATAAGATGCCATTTCTGTGGCCATTTCTGCTTCATATTCTTTTATTTCCCCTAATAAACCATCAACTCCATCTAAAAAATTACAAAATTCCTCAAAGCACGAGGCTACATTTTCAACATCAAATCGCGTGGGTTCTCTGAAATATACATTCAAATCTTTATCACAAGGATACCTAAATTTATCTGAATTAAGATCAAGATCATGAAATGTCTGCACATATTTATGTGCATCTTCAATTGACGAGTCACTTTCATCTCCTGGAATACTCGGATTCTCTTTAAGTTCTATAGCCACACTGTTCCACAACGCGAGAATACTATGCTTTTTCTTCCTTAGAATTTTTAGAGCTGTATCTCTCTCAAAATGACTATCTTCAATAATGATTCGTTTTAATCCAAGTTCAATAGCATTACGATATAAATAGCACATTGGCATAAATAAATTTGCTTTTTTATCCAAAATTATCCTTTCCTTTAGAAAATCTCCTGTTTCAGTATAAGCTGAAAAGTATGGATAAAATGCACGTTCAGAATATTTGTATCCTACTACACTTTGCTGGTAGTAGTGACCACCTTCAATAATCAGTTTTGGTTCGTCCCCCTGAATGTAATCTTCTGTGATAAGACCAGTCATATATATTTCTTTTATAATGCGGAATGCTTTATTCATGTTGTAGTGCGTTGCAAGTAATGAAATATGAGTTTTTGTATTAAAAAGGACATCAAGGTTATTGCTAAATGGATACCTAAACATATCTGAACCATTATCTATGCGAGAAATATCTGACAGAAAATCAAATAGCCATTTACCATTTTCACTGTTTTCTATAGAAAGGCATTTCAATTCCAGCGCCTTTTCCAACGCTCTCTTTAAGTCATGGCGAATTTCTCCTATAATCTCTTTTCGATCGGCAATATCTACCGTTAATTGAAAAATAATTGACTTCAATATGAGTTCTAAGCTCTGCCTGTATAAATAAAGCAACGCAAAGTACCATACATCAAGTTTGGCAATATCTTTTCTATCTGCTGCCTCGGTAACTAAATAGTATGTAATAATCTCAGCAGCATCAAAAAAATCATTGGCATATTGGTAAAAATCTAAGCACAAGTTACCACTATTTGATATAGTAATGGTATTTGAATTGCTTTCATCAATATGATAAAAGTCCATATTGGGATGTACCCATTTATAATCTCTCATAGAATATCATCCTCCAATATTCATTTTATCATACTTGGAGAGATAAAGCTACTTTTTATACACAATGAGTTTTACTCATCTTTTCTGCAAATTGTTCATTTATATAATCCGCGCTATCACCTCTCTTAATAGAAC